>DATIDB010000267.1:0-2991 GCA_035456545.1 Alphaproteobacteria bacterium
GGACGCGGTGGCGGTGCGGCTGGTCCCCGAGCGCCGGCGCATTTCCCGCGCCGTCAGGCTGGCGCAAGCGCTCTTCGTCGAGCTTGGCCTCGCCGCCCCACGCGAGCGCGCCGGGGTGCTCCTGTTCGTCGCGAGAGCCGAGCGGCAGATCGACATCCTGACCGGCCCCGGAGTCGCGGAGCGAGTCGATCCATCGGCCTGGCAGGAGGTGGTCCGCGGCTTCGTCGCGGCCGCGCGGCATCAGCCCCTGCCCGAGGCGCTGATCGGCGCGATCGAAGCTTCTACAGCCTTGCTTTCCCAAGCCTTTCCCCCGTCGGAACATAACCCTGACGAGGTCGCGAACCGGCTGATCGAGCTGTAAGCTTGGCGATCTTGCGACCGGGCGCGAGTCGCTTCCGCGATCCACCTTGACACCCCGGGGGCGCGGGCCTCTCCTCACCCGCGGGAGCCCGTCGGGCCGATGGGGGTCGGCCCGGCTGTGGCGTTCAATAGGGGAGTTTGGGGGCATGTCCAAGACTGACACCGCCGTCTCGGCGGGAACCTCCGGCAACGCGTTGGGCGGGCTGCTGGAGCGGCATTTCCATCTGAAGGAGCATGGGACCACGGCAAGGACAGAGATCCTCGCCGGCGTCACGACCTTCCTGACGATGGCCTACATCATCTTCGTCAATCCCGCGATCCTGAAGGATACCGGGATGGACCAGAACGCGGTGTTCGTCGCCACCTGCCTGGCCGCCGCCTTCGGTTCGGCCATGATGGGGATCGTGGCGAACTACCCGCTGGCGCTGGCGCCGGGCATGGGACTGAACGCCTACTTCACCTATTCGGTCGTTCTCGGTTCGAACGGCGCGGTGACCTGGCAGACGGCACTCGGCGCGGTCTTCATCTCGGGCGTCATCTTCCTGATCCTCTCCGTTCTTCCCGTCCGCGAATGGATCATCAACGCCATTCCGAAATCCTTGAAAATGGCGATCGGCGCGGGCATCGGTCTCTTTCTCGGGATCATCGCCTTGCAGGCCGCCGGAATCGTGGTCGACAACCCGGCGACGCTGGTGACGCTGGGAAGCCTGCACGCTCCGACCACTGTGCTGGCCATACTCGGCTTTTTCGTCATGGTCGCTCTCGACCGCTTGCGCGTGCCGGGCGCGATCATCATCGCCATCCTGGCCACGACGGTGGTTGGCATCCTCATGGGGATTTCCGAGTTCAACGGAATCTTTTCGGCCCCGCCGAGCCTGATGCCGACCTTCTTCGCCATGGACCTCGCCGGCGCGCTGAATATCGGGCTGATCGCGATCGTCTTCACATTCCTGTTCGTCGATCTGTTCGACAACACCGGCACGCTGATCGGGGTCGCCCACCGCGCGGGCTTGATCGGCCCGGACGGCCGCATCCCGAGGCTGGGGCGGGCGCTGATCTCCGACAGCTCCGCGGCGATGGTGGGCGCGGCGCTCGGCACCTCCACCACAACGAGCTATATCGAGAGCGCCGCGGGCGTGAAGGCGGGCGGTCGCACCGGCATGACCGCGGTCGTGGTCGCGCTGCTGTTCCTCGCCGCGCTGTTCCTCGCGCCGCTGGCCAGCACGATCCCAGGCTATGCCACGGCGCCGGCGCTGCTCTATGTCGCCTGCCTGATGACCCGCGGCCTGACCGAGGTCGATTGGGAGGACGCGACCGAATTCGTGCCCGCGGTGGTGACGGCATTGGCCATGCCGCTCACCTACTCGATCGCCCACGGCATTGCCTTCGGTTTCGTCTCCTATGCCGCGATCAAGGTGCTGAGCGGGCGCTTCCGCGACTTGAACGCGGCGCTGGCGATCCTTGCCATCCTGTTCGTGATCAAGTTCGCCTGGATCGGCTAAACCCTTGTCGGGGCGGCGTGTTTTGCCCACGTCGCCCCGACAGATTCGGGTGGACGCCGCCCCTGAATTGGCATAATGTGTCGCTCGTTCGACACGCGCGACGAAACGCCGCGGTCCAAGTTTGGGGAGGAAGGGAGACGGGCAGGTCAAACCCGCTTCCACGTCTCGATCGAATTCCAAGGGCGGCAGCTTTGCCGCCCTTTTTTATTTCCGGGGGCCGCTCCGCCAGGCCGGGCCGAGCTTGA
This sequence comes from Alphaproteobacteria bacterium, assembly GCA_035456545.1. Lineage (GTDB taxonomy): Bacteria > Pseudomonadota > Alphaproteobacteria > JAREAF01 > JAREAF01 > JAREAF01. Next base: position 2,108 of record DATIDB010000267.1, read on the forward strand.
GGATTTTCCGGTGGACCGGGCAATTCTCGGCATGGGCGCCGGGCAGGTAGCCGATCGACATCAGGAACTCGCCGACCACCTCCCCGCCCATGAACTTGAAGCTCTTGCGGAAGAGCTTGATCCACTCCTCCTTCGGCCGCGGGTGATGCGCGGCGATCCAGGCGGCGAAGGAGCCGTGGCTCTCGCGCAGCGCCTGGAGCCGGCGCGCATTCTCGATGGCGGCGTTCACCTTGAGGCGGTTGCGCACGATGCCCGCATCGGCCAGGAGCCGCGCCCGCTCCCGCTCGCCATAGGCCGCGACCTTGTCGATGTCGAAGCCGTCATAGGCGCGCCGGAACGCGGCTCGTTTCTTCAGCATCAGCAGCCAGGAAAGGCCCGCCTGGTTGATCTCCAGCACCAGGCGCTCGAACAGCACCCGGTCGTCCTCGGTCGGAAAGCCGTATTCGAGGTCGTGATAGGGCCCATGGAATTCGTGGCCGGGCGCGATGCGGCAGTACTCCGACATGCCGGGCTCACCGCTCCCGGAAGCTGATCAGGTCGGAATCGATCAGCCACCAGGCGATGGCGAACAGCACCGTGGCGATCCCCGTGGTGACCGCGAACTTGAAGAGGATGCGCGGATTGGCGGGCGCCTCGACGGCGTGACCGGGCTCGGAGCCTTCGCTCCGCCGCACGCCCCAGGGAAGCACGGTGAACAGCACCAGCCACCAGATCACCGCGTAGACCAAGATGCCCGAGAAGATCGTCATGCGGCGTGAAACTAATGCGTTATGCCGTTCCGGTGAAGCCTGTCAGATGCGTAACGGGCGTGTTCCTTGACGACCTATCCACCGCCCCTAGGCGCGACTGCGAAGCGCCTCACGCCTGCTCGATCTCGACGAGCG
>DATIDB010000268.1:0-7499 GCA_035456545.1 Alphaproteobacteria bacterium
GTCATAGCCGCCGCCGTCCTGCTGCTCTTCGGCGGAGCGCTCTGGTGGATCTACGGCTCCGATAGCGGCGATGCCGGCGGCGAGGTCCCGGTGATCGCCGCCGCGGAGACGCCGATCAAGGAGAAGCCCGCGGAGGAAGGCGGGCTCGAGGTGCCCGACCAGGACAAGCTCGTCTACGGCAACATTGCGACCGAAGGACAGGAAGGCGCGCCCAAGGTCGAGCAGCTTCTGCCCGCGCCGGAGGAGCCGGTCACGCCGCCGCAGCCGCTAGCGCCCGCCGCGACGGCCCAGCCTTCACCGCTTGCGCCCGTCGACGACGCGGACACCGACGCGGCTCTGGCGGACGCAACACCCCCGGTCGCTCCGGCGGCGGGGGCGACGGCTGCCTCCGTGGCGACATCGACGGCCGCAACGCCACCGCCCGCTCCGGCCCCGGCTGCGGCCCCCACACCGCCGGCGGCGTCGCCCACCCAGACGCAGGCGGCGGCGCCCGCCGCCGCCACGCCCGCCCCAGCCGCGCCTGCGGTCAGCGCTCAGCCGGCCGCCGGAGGCAAGTGGAAGATCCAGCTCGCTTCGGTCAAGTCAGAGCAGGCCGCCCGCCAGGAATGGAGCCGGATGCAGAAGACGCATCCCGACATGCTGGGCGACATGAAGCTGACCGTTCAGCGCGCCGATCTGAAGGACAAGGGCGTGTACTTCCGCATCCAGGCGGGTCCTTTGCCGGACCGCACCACGGCAGAGGATGTCTGCTCCGAGCTGAAGGCGGCCAAGCAGCCCTGCCTCGTGGTCAAGCCGTGAACCATCCCCCGCGCGCAGTCATCTTCGGCTGTGCCGGGCCGGAGCTGTCGGACCGGGAGCGGCGGTTCTTCGCCGACGCCGATCCGCTCGGCTTCATCCTGTTCCAGCGGAACTGCGTCGAGCCCGTGCAGGTCCGCCGCCTGATCGGCGCCCTGCGCGAGAGCGTGGGCCGCGCCGACGCGCCTGTCCTGATCGATCAGGAGGGCGGGCGCGTCATGCGGCTGAAGCCGCCGCATTGGCGCGCGGCTCCGGCGCAGGCCCGCTTCGCCGAGCTTGCCGAGCGCGACGCGGACGGCGCGCGGGAGGCGGCCTATTTGAACGCCCGGCTTCTCGCGGCCGAGCTGGCCGAGCTGGGAATCAGCGTCGACTGCGCCCCCGTGCTGGACCTGCGAGTGCCCGGCGCGCATGAGATCATCGGCGACCGAGCCCTCGGCGCCGAGCCCAGGCGCGTCGTCGAGCTCGGCCGGGCCGTGGCGCAAGGCCTGCTCGACGGCGGCATCCTTCCCGTCATCAAGCATATTCCCGGCCATGGCCGCGCTGCGGTGGACAGCCATGTCGAGCTGCCGGTCGTCGATGTTCCGCGCGATGTCCTGGAGCGCACCGATTTCGAGCCCTTCCGTCGCCTCGCCGCGATGCCTTGGGGCATGACGGCGCATGTGGTCTATCGGGCGATCGATCCCGATCTTCCGGCCAGCCTGTCCGCGCGCGTGATCGAAGAGGTGATCCGCGGCTCGATCGGCTTCGCCGGGTTCCTCGTCAGCGACGACGTCACAATGAAGGCGCTGAGGGGGGATGTCGGAGCCCTCTTGCGGTCGGCCGTCCAAGCGGGCTGCGATGCCGCGCTCCACTGCAATGGGGACATCCGGGAGATGGAGCGGGTGGCGCGCGAGACGCCGCGGCTCGCAGCGGCCGCCATAGAGCGGCTGGCGCGCGCTTCTGCCGCCTTGCCGAAGCAGCGGCCCGCCCTCAATCTCTCGGCCGCGCTTGGACGTATCGAAACCCTGCTTGCCGCCTGAAAGCGGTTCTCGCCCCGTGAACATCTCCCTGGACAGCACGCTCGATATCGCCGCGTTCGCGGTGCCGGCGGTGATCGCGATCACCACGCATGAGGCGGCCCATGGATTCGCCGCCGACCGGCTCGGCGACGACACCGCGCGCCGGCTTGGCCGCGTCACCTTCAATCCGCTGCGCCACATCGATCCGGTGGGAACCATCCTGCTGCCGGCCATCCTGCTGATCTCGGGCGCGCGCTTCCTCTTCGGCTGGGCGAAGCCCGTGCCCGTCAACTTCCACCGGCTGCGCCATCCGAGGCGCGACATGGTCCTGGTGGCGGCGGCGGGGCCGGGGGTCAATGTCGCGCTGGCGGTGGCCTCCGCCGCGCTCCTGCATCTGGTGCCGTTCCTCTCGGAGGGTCCCGCGGGCTGGGCCGGCCTCGCCCTGGTCTATTCCGTGCAGTTCAACCTGATGCTGGCGATCTTCAACATGCTGCCGCTGCCGCCGCTCGACGGCGGGCGCGTGGCGGTGGGGCTGCTGCCGAGCGCGCTGGCCATTCCGCTGGCGCGGCTGGAGCGGTTCGGCATCCTCATCGTGCTGGCGCTCTTCATCCTGTTGCCCGTGCTCGGCTCCGAGTTGGGCTATGATCTGGACCCGTTCGGGGTGCTGATCGGAGAGCCGCTCGACTGGCTCTTGCGCCTCGTCACCTGGCTGACGGGACATTCGGTGGAAGGGTCCTAGGCGATGACGACCGAAGAGCCGTTCGAGGAGGGGCCACCCGTCGCGGCAAACGACGACACCCTGCTCGTGCTGGACCTCGACGGGTACGAGGGACCGATCGACGTCCTCTTGACGCTCGCCCGCGACCAGAAGGTCGATCTGGCGAAGATCTCGATCTTGGAGCTCGCCGATCAGTATCTCTCCTTTATCCAGCGTGCCCGGCGGCTGAGGCTGGAGATCGCCGCCGACTACCTGGTGATGGCGGCGTGGCTGGCGTATCTGAAGTCGCGGCTGCTGCTGCCGGAGCCCGAGGGCGAGGGCGAGCCCAGCGGCGCGGAGCTGGCCGCCGCGCTGGCCTTTCAGCTCCAGCGGCTGGAGGCCATGCAGAATGCCGGCGCCGCCCTGATGGCGCGGCCGCGGCTCGGCCAGGACTTCTTCAAGCGGGGCGAGCCCGAGGCGGTGCGGATCGTCTCGCGCAACGTCTACGAAGTCAGCCTCTACGAGCTTTTGAAGGCGTATGGGCAGCAGCGCGGCCACAAACAAGACACCGCCTTGCATATCGCGCCGACGGACCTGTATTCCATGGACGAGGCGTTGCGCCGGGTGGGAGACATGCTGGGCCATGCCTTGGACTGGCGGACCCTGGCGGCCTTCCTGCCGGACGGCCTCAAGGGGCTGGTGTATCGCTCGGCGGTGGCGGCGACCTTCGCCGCGTCCCTGGAGCTGGTCCGCGCCGGCCGAGCGGAGTTGCGCCAGGACGGCGCCTTCGGCCCCATCTATCTGAAGGCCCGCGAGGGCGCACCGAATTCGACCACGTCCAACCCGAGCATGTAGATGAGCGACGATCGATTCACGCTCCTGCGCCTTGTCGAGGCGATCCTCTTCGCCACAGCCGAGCCGGTGTCGCCGGCGGCGCTGGCCCAGCGCCTGCCGGAAGGGGCCGATGTGAAGGGGCTCATCGAGGAACTCAAGGGGCTCTACGCCAATCGCGGCGTGCATCTGATGGAGATCGACGGACGCTATGCGTTCCGCACGGCGCCCGATCTCGCCCCGCGCCTGCAGATCGAGCGCGACGTGTCGCGCAAGCTCTCGCGCGCGGCGATCGAGACCTTGGCGATCATCGCCTACCACCAGCCCGTCACGCGTGCCGAGATCGAGGAAATCCGCGGCGTCGCCCTGTCGAAGGGCACCCTCGACACCCTCATGGAGATCGGCTGGATCGAGCCCAAGGGCCGGCGGCGCACGCCCGGCCGCCCGGCGACCTGGCGCACGACACCCGCTTTCCTCGATCAATTCGGCCTGGAGCGGATCGGCGACCTTCCCGGAATGGAGGAGCTGAGGGCCGCGGGCCTGATCGACGTCCGGCCGGCGATTTCGGCCCTGGGGGCCAGCGCGGCCGCGGCCTCGCGCCGGATCGACGATGTGGACGATGAGGAGCAGGGGGAGGAGGACGGGGGCGAGGAGCCGGTCGATCCCTCGGAGGCGCTGGCCGGCCTTGCGGAGGCGGAGGAGGGCGGCGAGCGCCGCACAGCCTCTGCCGAAGAGGCACTGGCGGAGCCGGCCTAAGCCGGACGGGGCATAGGGCCGGCGCCCTTTGCCTTCGGGTCCGTCGACCTTACATAAGACAGAGCCGGCAACGGAACATTGCGGCGGAACGGTCTTTTGCGCCAATATCCGCCGCCGCGCGGCCTGGACAGGATAGGAGACCGCCCGAGATGGGAAGTTTTAGCATTTGGCATTGGCTGATCGTGCTGGCCGTGGTTTTGCTGCTGTTCGGTGGCGGCGGCAAGATCCCGAAGCTCATGAAGGATATGGGCGTGGGGATCAACGCCTTCAAACGGGGCCTCAAGGAGGAGAAAGGCGGGGCGGAGGCCAAGGACGCCGATGCCGCCCGCCTGGAGCGCGGCGAGGCCGCGTCCACGGCCGAGCGGAAGGAAACCGTCAAGAGCTGACGCGTCCGCGGCTTTCCAAGCGGCCGGCTCGAGCGGGCCGGCGCCTTCTGGAGCGGTGATGCTCGATATCGGCTGGTCTGAGATGGCGGTCATCGCGCTCGTCGCCCTGGTGGTGATCGGGCCGAAGGATTTGCCGAAGGCGATGAAGACGGTCGCCTTCTGGGTGCGCAAGGCGCGCAAGCTCGCCTCGGAGTTCCACAGCGGCATCGACCAGCTCGTGCGCGAGGCGGAGCTGGAGGAGGCGCGCGAGGCGATCCGCAGCGCCAGCCAGATGAACCTCGACCGCGCCGTGGAGAGCACCATCGATCCGACCGGCGAGGTCAACAAGGCGCTCACCCCCCCGAACGATGGGGATTTGGACAGCGCCCACGCCTCCGAGCGGCATGGGCCCCCGCCGGTCATCGCCGAGGCGTTGCCCGAGCCGGAAAGCGAACCATCGGCTCCCGCGGAAGCGGCTCCGGCGCCGGCCAAGGCGGAGCCCGCCTGATCCATGGCGAGCGAAGACGATCCCGAGAGCGACGACAAGAAGATGCCGCTGCTCGATCACCTGATCGAGCTGCGTTCGCGCCTGCTCTGGTCGGTGATCGCGCTGTTCGCGGCCTTTATCCTCTGCTTCATCTTCGCCAAGCACCTCTACGCGTTCCTGGTGCAGCCTCTTGCGGACATCCTCGCCGAGAAGGGGCTGGATCGTCGGATGATCTATACGGCGCTGACAGAGGTCTTCTTCACCTATGTGAAGGTCGCGTTCTTCTTCGGCGCCTTCATCTCATTTCCGATTTTCGCAACGCAGATCTACAAATTCGTCGCCCCGGGACTGTATCGGAACGAGAAGAAGGCGTTCCTGCCATTCCTCCTCGCCACGCCCATCCTTTTCTTCATGGGCGGGGCGATGGTCTATTACCTCGTGCTGCCGATGGCTTGGCGGTTTTTCCTCGGCTTCGAGACGACTGGCGTCGACGGCGCGCTGCCGATCCAGCTCGAAGCCAAGGTCGGCGAGTATTTGAGCCTCGTCATGCAGCTCATCTTCGCCTTCGGCATCGCCTTCCAATTGCCGGTGATCATGACGCTTCTGGCCCGCGCCGGCATCGCCAGCTCCAAGGGCATGGCCGAGAAGCGGCGCTATGCGGTCGTCGGCGTCTTCATCTTCGCGGCGATCCTCACCCCTCCCGATCCGATCAGCCAGATCACGCTCGCCGTGCCGATCCTGGTGCTCTACGAAATCTCGATCTGGATGGCAAAGCTGGTCGAACGCGAGCGCGCCAAGCGCGATGCGATGCTCGATCAGGAATTGAAGCTTCCGACGACCTGAGTTCGGCCGATAGCGATTCTGGACGGGCGCGGGCTCGGCCCTTATAAGGGCGGGTCCGATTCGACTGCCCGATTCGCACGCCGACCATGCACGATTTGAAGGCCATCCGTGACGATCCTGACGGCTTCGACCGCGCGCTCGCGCGCCGCGGTCTGCCTGCGATCGCGGCGGAAATCCTAAAGATGGATCGCGCCCGGCGCGAGGCGCTGACCCGCGCCCAGGAAATCCAGGCGCGGCGCAACAAGCTGGCCAAGGAGATCGGCGAGGCCAAGCGCAAGAGCGGCGACGCCGCCGCGCTTATGGCCGAGGCGGAGCGGGGCAAGACGGAGCAGGCCGACTCCGACTCGCGCGCCGCCGCGCTCGGCGAGGAGCTGGAGCAGCGGCTGGCCGGCATTCCGAATCTCCCCGCGCCCGAGGTCCCCGACGGTCCCGACGAGAGCGCGAACCGCGAGCTGCGTCGGATCGGCGAGCCGCGCCGATTCGCGTTCCCGCCCAAGGCGCATGACGAGATCGGGACGGCGCTCGGCCTGATGGATTTCGATCGCGCCGCCAAGATGTCCGGCGCGCGCTTCGTGGTGTTGAAGGGCGCTCTGGCGCGGCTGGAGCGCGCCCTGGCGCAGTTCATGCTCGACCTGCATACGCACGAGTTCGGCTACGAGGAGGTCGCGCCGCCGCTTCTGGTCCGCGACGAGGCTGTCTTCGGGACCGGCCAGATTCCGAAATTCGCGGCCGACCTGTTCCATACGGAGGAGGGGTTCTGGCTCATTCCCACCGCCGAGGTGTCGCTGACGAACCTCGTCCGCGATGAAATCCTGGAGGAGAGCGCGCTGCCCTTGCGCTATACCGCGTGGACGCCGTGCTTCCGCTCCGAGGCGGGCGCGGCCGGCAAGGACACGCGCGGCATGATCCGCCAGCACCAATTCTCCAAGGTCGAGCTGGTCTCGATCGCGCATCCGGACGTCTCCGAGGAAGAGCATGAGCGCATGACCTCCTGCGCCGAGGAGGTGCTGAAGCGGCTCGGGCTCCCTTACCGCGTGATGCTGCTTTCGACCGGCGATATGGGCTTCTCCGCCCGCAAGACCTACGATATCGAGGTCTGGCTGCCGGGGCAGGGCGCCTATCGGGAGATTTCGAGCTGCTCCAACTGCGGCGATTTCCAGGCGCGGCGCATGAAGGCGCGCTTCCGCGCTGCGGGCGAGAAGGGCACGCGTTTCGTGCACACCCTCAACGGCTCCGGCCTAGCGGTCGGGCGCACGCTGATCGCGGTCCTGGAGAACTATCAGAATGCCGACGGGACGGTGACCGTCCCGGAGGCGCTACGGCCTTATATGGGCGGCGTGGAGGCGATCACGGGCGATGCCGGGTCCTGAATTCGATTTCTCGCGGTCGCGCATCCTCGTCACCAACGACGACGGCATCCATGCGCCCGGCATCGAGGTGCTGGAGCGGGTCGCCCGCGCCCTCTGCCCGGATGTGTGGACCGTCGCTCCGGATGTCGAGCAGAGCGGCACCTCGCACTCGCTGACGCTGCGGCGGCCCTTGCGGGTGCGCAAGGTGGCGGAGCGGCGGTATTCGGTCGATGGCACGCCGACCGACTGCGCGCTGCTCGCCATCAACCACATCCTGAAGGACCGGCGGCCGGACCTTGTGCTGTCCGGCATTAATGGCGGAGCCAATCTCGGCGAGGACGTGACCTATTCGGGCACCATCGCCGCGGCCATGGAATC
>DATIDB010000269.1:0-10112 GCA_035456545.1 Alphaproteobacteria bacterium
AACGCCGCCGTCGCCGGCCGGGGCGCAACCCCGAAGGGGCCGGGGCCTTTTGCGCCGCGGGTTCGTGGCGGGGCTTGCCTGTAGCGCCCGGCTACAAGGCTGCGCCCCGCTCCTGCCCGCAGCGCAAAATCCCTCCGGCGCAGATGCTTCAATCTTACGGAATACCGCTCTAGGTCTCCGCCAGCGCGCGGGCAAGGGCGCAGAAGCCCTCGATCCCGATCTCCTCCGCGCGCGCGGTCTCGCTCACGCCGGCAGCGGCCAGCAATCGGGCGGGCGAGGGGCCGAGGCTTTTCAGGCTCTGACGCAGCATCTTGCGGCGCTGCCCGAATGCGGCGGCGGTGACGCGTTCCAGGATCGCGCGCGGGGCGGGGCAAAGCGGCTCGGGCCTCGGCGTGAGCTGAACGACCGTGGAGGTCACCTTCGGCGGCGGGGTGAAGGCCGCGGCGGGGACCTCGAAAAGCGGCTTCACCACCGTCAGCCACTGCGTCAGCACCGAGAGTCGGCCGTAATCCTTGCCTCCCGGCCGCGCGAGCAGGCGGTCGGCCACTTCTTTTTGGAACATCAGCGTGAACCCGGCGAACGCCTCGGGCCGCTCCAGCCACTTCAAGAGGAGCGCGGTGCCGATGTTGTACGGCAGGTTCGAGACCACGCGACGCGGAGGCTCTCCGAGGGCCCCGGCATCGATCTCCAGCGCATCGGCGGCGATCGCCTCGAGGCGGCCCGGCCAGGCGGCGGCGATCTCGGCCAAGGCGTCCAGGCAGCGAGAATCCGCTTCGACGGCGATGACGCGCCGGGCCCCTTCCATCAACAGCGCGCGGGTCAGCCCGCCGGGACCGGGACCGATCTCGATCACGGTGCCCGAATCGATCGCGCCGGCGGAACGGGCGATCCGGCGCGTGAGGTTGAGATCGAGGAGGAAGTGCTGGCCGAGCCTCTTCCTGGCCGAAAGGCCGTAGCGGTGGATCACCTCCCTCAGCGGCGGCAGCTCGACCGCCGGTGCGAGGTCGCTCTGCGGTTCAGACCCGGATCTCGACGAAGGCGTCACGCCTGAGGTCGCGCAGATAGCGCCGCGCCAGCAGCTCCAGCCGCTGGTTCAGAAGCACCCTGCGCACCTCCTCGCGCTCCGGCGACGCATCGGGCGAAATGCTGCGCTGGCCGCGAAGCTGCAGGATGTAATAGCCGCCGGCGGCGCGCACCGGCCCCGCGATGTCGCCGTCCTGCATCCTCTCGAGCGTCTCCTCCACCTCCGGAGCGAGCTGGCCCGGCAGGACCCAGCCGACATCGCCGCCGACGGCGGCGGTGGCCGTGTCCGAGAATTGCGAGGCGACCGCGGAGAAGGGGACGCCGCTGCGGATCTGCTCGATCAGCCGCTCGGCGCTGCGGCGGACTTCTTCCTCCTCCGCCGGGCCGTCCACGGCCAGGAACACTTCCGAGACGCGACGCTGCGGCTGGTTTTTCGCCTCCTCCGCCTGGCGCAGCACCTCGTCCACATCCTCCTCGGTGATGACGGCGCGAGGGCGGAGCTGGCGGGCGACGAGCTTGCTCCAGGCGATTGTCGCGCGGACTTGCTCGGCGAGCGGATCCAGAAGGACTCCGTTCTCGGCGAGATAGGCGCCGAACTGGTCCAGCGTGACGCCGTTCCGCTCCGCGAGCTTGGTCAGCTCGGCATCGACCTCCGATTGCTGGACGATCACGTTCTGCCTGGCCGCTTCCTGCAGCATCAACCGCTCGTCGATCATGGCTCGCAGCACCTGTCGCGCCACGCGGTTGCGCATCTCCGGCGTATCGGGGAGCGAGGAGGAGAGGATCGCCATCCGCGTGCGGACCGCGAGGTCGAGCCCGGTGATGACGTCATCGTTCACCACCGCGGCGATGCGCAGCGACTCCTGGGCGGCCGCGGGATGGACCCGCAGGCCCGGCGCGGCCGCCGCGAGTGCGATCGCAAGTGCCATCAAGAGCGCGCGCAAGGTCTGTCTCCGAAGCGGACTCATTCGAATCGGCCGCACTATAGGAGCAACGGACCCGCAAGGACAACGTCGCAGCTTTTGTTCAAAGATTGCCGACTCCCCCAAGCGTTTTGAAGGTGATCCGCAGCAGGACCTTGGTTTCGGGATCGATCTCTTCGTCGTCGTACTCGTCGCGGCGGATTTCCGCTCCGATGGCCAGGCACCAGTTCTCGTAGGTCAGGCCCACTCCGTAGACGAGGAACCGGCCGAGCTCCAGGTCCCGGCGGCCGAAGACGACGCCCGACCAGTTCTCGTTCAGCTTGCCGCGCAGCCGCGCGTACACCTCCTGCCGGTCGCCGAATTCCTGCGTATCGGTCTCGTCGTCCAGGAAGGTATAGGAGAGCCGCAGGTTGATGTCCGGGGTCCCGGCGGTAAGCTGCAATTCGTTGCGGTGCGGCTCCAGGCTGCGATTGTCCAGCCGGAACCGGTAGATCAGATCCAGCTCGGGAATGGGCGCGAGATCGAACCGGCCGACGAGGTCCGACAGCGAATCCTCGATGCCGCTACCGGGGGAGAAGTCTTCCGATCCGGAGAACCGATAGCTTTGCCCGAGGAATACGCTGGCCGTCCCGCCGGTGGCGCCGTAAGCGCTCCATTCGAGGCCGTAGTCGATTCTCTGTCCGCCGTCGGCGCGGTCGATCCCGACGGTCCGGTCCGGATCGAACAGATTGGTCTCGTCCAGCTCGAAATCCTGGCTGTCCTCGTTGGGGACCAGGTCGGGATTGGGGTCCTCCGGTCCGACGATCACGGCCGCGGTTGGCTCCACCACCTGAGTGAAGCGCTCGCTGTACTTGACCATCGGATAACGAAGTTCGGCGGAGAGCTGCGGGAAAATCCGGCCCGTGAAGCCGTCCTCGGCATCGCTCGGGTCGACCGCTGAGCTGTCGGGATCGACGGCGCCGACCCAATAGCCATCGGCCTCGAGCGTCGCTCCCAGATCGAGCAGGGCGCCCCAGCGGGTGGCGTAGGGCAGGTGCCATCCGGCCTGGCTGTGGACGCGCCGGCTGTCGCGGCCTTCGACGCGGCTCAAATTGAGCACCCCGGCGTCGAAGGTGAGGTAGTTCCCCAGCCCCGTGGGCTCGCCGACATAGTGATAGATCGCCTCCGGCCAGATCAGCGGAAACTGGTCGTTGTCGTCCTCGTCGCGCAGGCCCTGGAACCACAGCGTTCGGCCGATCCCGTAGCTTCGCTCATCGAAGGCTTCGAGGAAGGCCTGGCTGGTCAGCGTGCGTTCGTTGCCGTAGTCGTAAAGCCGGCGATAGGTCTTGTCGGAGGCGCGCTCGAGGTCGGCTCCCAAACGCCATGTCTCGTCGTAGTCGAAGCGGGCGCGCGCGTCGATATGGCCGCGGATTTCGTCGTCATCCACCTCGTCCTGGTCTTCGTCCGTGCGGTCGGCACGGGTGATGCTGCCGTTCGCGTCGAACTCGCCTGTGCGAAAGAGGCGCCGATACTCGCCGCCCAGCACGATCCCCTGCTTGCTGGTGATGATCGGCTCGAAGGTCGCGTCGGCGCTGGGGCCGAGGGTGAAGTAATAGGGCACCGTGACCGACGGGCCGAGGCTGTTCGAGAAGGTGAAATTCGGCACCAGAAGCCCGCTCTGGCGGGTGACGCTCGGATCGGGGTGCGAAAAATAGGGGGTGTAGACCACCGGCACGCCATAGATCTCGAGCCAGGCGTCCCGGTACTCGATCCGATGCGCCTCCTGGTCGTGCGTGACCCGCACCGCCTTCAACTGCCAGAGCGGCGCGCGGGTCGGGTCCTCCTCGCAGAGCGGGCAGGGCGAGTATACCGCCTTGGCGAACTCCGTCTTTTCGCCCGTGCGCTTTCCCCCGTTGGCGGCAATGCGCGAGCCATCCGCCAGGAGGACCCGAATGTCGCGGATCACTCCCTCCCTGAGGCCGGAGGTGAGCTCCACGTAATCGGCGAAGGCGACATCGCCTGTCGGCTCCAGGAGGCTCACATTGCCGCTGGCCGTGACCGTTCCGCTGCGCTCGTTGTAGGTGAGGGTGTCGGCGAGGAGGATGCGGTCGCCCTGGCTCAGCTCGACATGGCCGCGGGCGACGACGACGCCCAGCTCGCGGTCGTAGCTGACCTCGTCCGCCGAGAGCAGGACCGGCTGATCCTCGCTCGGGAGCTCGGCCGCCGGTGCCGGTCCGATCAGGAACAGCACCGCGGCGACGGCGAACGCCGCGCTGCGCAATGCCCCCCGATGCGGCCTCACCTCGCCACCCGGCGCAACCTGGTTCCCCCTTACCCCTGGCCGCCCCCGGCCGCCGGACCTGAAGGGGCGTCATGCCGGGCGCCAGCTTAGCGGCCGGCGTTACGGCTCGGCGAAGGAATAGAGCAGGAAATCCGCGCCGATGCCAGCGCCGAGCGCCGGGATCGATGGCCGCCGGACACGGGGTTGACAGCGACCGGGCGGGGCGCATTATCGCCGACCCGGGCGCCGCCTTGGCGCCGGTCGATTCGGTTCACTCAAGAGATCAAGTCCCGCCATGAAGCCGCATTTCGCCAAGCCGGAATTGCCGAAATCCGGCGCCGTCGTAGTCGCCGTCCTCGAAGGCCGCAAGCTCTCGCCGGGAGCGCAGTTGGTCGACCGCGCCTCCGGCGGAGCGATCGAGCGGGCGATCGCGGCCAGCCGGTTCAAGGGCGCGGGAGAGGATGCGCTCACCGTGCTGGCGCCTGCGGGACTTTCCGCAAGCCGCGTGCTCCTGCTCGGGATCGGCAAGCCGGGTAAGTTCGACAAGCAGGCGGCCGAACGATTCGGCGCCCGTCTCGCGGCGCAACTCCAGAACAGCGGCGAGGGCGAGGCCTCGGTCCTGGTCGATCCGATTGAGGGCTCCGCGCTCTCCGCTCCCGAAGCGGCCGCGCGCATCGCGCATGGCGCGCGCCTGCGCGGCTGGCGATTCGACAAGTACCGCACGAAGGAGAAACCCGAGGAGAAGCCCAGCCTCAGGAGGTTGAACATCCTGGTTGCCGACCCTGGCGAGGCCAAGCGGCTCCACCAGCCCTTGGACAGGGTCGCCGATGGAGTGCTCTTCACCCGCGAGCTGGTGAGCGAGCCGGCGAACGTCATCTACCCCCAGACCCTCGCGGCCGAGGCGGAGCGCCTGGCGGATTTCGGCATCGAGGTCGAGGTGCTCGGCGCCAAGGAGATGCGCAAGCTCGGCATGGGCGCGCTGCTCGGGGTTGGGCAGGGGAGCGCGCACGAGCCGAGGCTCGTGGTCCTGGAATGGCGCGGCGATGCGCGCGCGAAGGACAAGCGGCCGCTCGCCTTCATCGGCAAGGGCGTCACCTTCGACACCGGGGGCATCTCGATCAAGCCGGCGGCCGGGATGGAGGAAATGAAGTGGGACATGGCCGGCGCAGGGGCGGTGATCGGCTTGATGCGGGCGCTCGCCGGCCGCAAGGCCAAGGTCAACGCCGTCGGCATCGTCGGCCTCGTCGAGAACATGCCCTCCGGCACTGCGCAGCGTCCGGGCGACATCGTCAAATCCGCCTCCGGTCAGACGATCGAGGTGATCAACACCGACGCCGAAGGCCGGCTCGTGCTGGCCGACGCGCTCTGGTACGCGCAAGATCGGTTCAAGCCGCGCCTGATGGTCGATCTGGCGACGCTCACCGGCGCGATCATCATATCGCTGGGCCACGTCCATGCCGGGCTCTTCGCCAACGACGACACCTTGGCCGAGACGCTGATCCGGGCGGGCAAGGAGGTGGGCGAGCCGCTCTGGCGCATGCCGCTCGGCGAGGAGTATGACCAGGCCATCAAGTCCGACGCCGCCGATATGAAGAACACCGGCGAGCGCGCCGGCGGCTCGATCAGCGCCGCGCAGTTCCTCAAGCGCTTCGTCGAGAACGATCTGCCCTGGGCGCATCTCGACATCGCCGGCATGGCCTGGTCGAGCAAGGACCGCCCGCTCGCGGCGAAAGGCGCGACCGGGTTCGGCGTGCGGCTGCTCGACCGCTTCGTCGCGGAATACGAGGGCTGAGCGTCGAGGACCGACGGTCGCGATGACCGAGATCCGCTTCTATCACCTGACCCGCACCCCTCTGGAGCGCGCGCTGCCGGCGCTCCTGGAACGGGCGCTGGCGGCGGGCATGCGCTCGGTCGTGATCGCCGGGTCCGAGGAGCGCGTGGAGGCGCTGAACCTGCTCCTGTGGAGCTATGAGGAGCGCTCCTTCCTCCCGCATGGCAGCAAGCGCGACGGGCGCCCGGAGCGCCAGCCGGTGTGGCTCACGACAGAGGATGAGAATCCCAACGCCGCGACCTGCCTGGTGCTGACGGACGGCGCGGTCTCGGGTCGCGTCGGCGAGTATCAGAGGTGCCTCGATCTCTTCGACGGCCAGGATCCCGCCGCGGTCGAGGCCGCGCGCGCGCGCTGGAAGGCGTGGAAGGAGGCCGGCCACGAGCTCAGCTACTGGCAGCAGGACGAAAGCGGGCGCTGGCAGCAGAAGGCGTGAGTTAGCCTTCCGGTCGCGCTCCTTCGCAGCGCTGCCCGGGCTCGAGCCAGATCCCGCCGGCGTCGAGACAGTCGTCCTCCGCCAGGAAACGCAGGGCGTGCGGCGCGACGATCAGCGCCATGAGCGCGAGGAGGCAGCCCAGGATGGCGAGGGCGAGAATGCGCCGAGAGGCATGACCCGTCCGCATATCCGATTCGACGCTTTCGCTTGAGGTTCCCCAGCCGACGCGGGGCTAGGCTGTCCCTCCGCAACGGAGGCTGTCAATGGCACGCGAGCATCGCTACGCCGCCCATCTGGTCTGGACCGGCGCCGCCCGGGGGCCGACGAAGGATTACGCCTCCTATTCGCGCGAGTACGTCGTGCGGATCGAGGGCAAATCCGATCTGATCGGCTCCTCCGATCCGCTCTTCCGCGGCGATCCCAAGCTGCACAATCCCGAGGACTGGCTCCTGGCCGCGCTCTCGGCCTGCCATATGCTCACCTATTTCGCGATCTGCGCGCGCAAGGGAATCCAGGTCGTCGCGTATGAGGATGGCGCGAGCGGGACCATGGCGCTCGAAGGCGGCGGGGGGCATTTCACCGAGGTCGTGCTACGGCCCAAGGTGACGCTTGCGGCGGGCTCGGACGCACGCGCCGCCGAGGCGCTGCATGAGGAGGCGCATAAGAACTGCTTCATCGCGGCTTCGGTGAACTTTCCCGTCCGGCACGAGGCGGAGACGAGGGTAAGCCCCTCTCCCGGAACGGGAGAGGGTGGCGAGCGCCAGCGAGCCGGGTGAGGGCGTTCCAGCGCGCCTCGGGTGGACCCTCACCCGCTCGGATGCTGGCGCATCCTCGCGACCTCTCCCGCAGGCGGGAGAGGTGATCAAGCCTCCCCCGCCGCGCGCTCAAGCGCGTCGTGGCGCTCAAGCCACGTTTCTTCGGCCTCGGCGAGGCGGCGCGTCACATCGGCGAGCCGCCTCTGCAACTCCACCACGCCGCCGGCGCCGTTGCCGGCATAGGTCGCGGGATCGGCGAGGCGGCGCTCGATCTCGCCGCGCTCGCGCGTCAGCGTGGCGATGCGGGCTTCGAGCCCCTTGATCTCCTGCTTCAGCGGCGCCAGCGCGGCCCTGGCGGCGGCGCCCTGTCGGCGCGTCTCCTTGCGCGTCGGACCTGAGGGCGGGCGCGGCTCGTCCTCACCCTCTGGGCGTCGCTCCCCCGACGCGGCGGCGCGGCGCTGCACCAGCAAGTCGCGCCGGTACTCCTCCAGATCGCCGTCGAAGCTGCGGCAGGTGCCGTCGGCGACCAGCCATAGCCGGTCGGCCGTGAGCTCGATCAGATGCGGGTCATGGCTGATCAGGATCACCGCGCCCTCATAGCCGTTCAGCGCCTCGACCAGCGCCTCGCGCGAATCCATGTCGAGATGGTTGGTTGGCTCGTCGAGCAGCAGGACATGCGGCGCGGCGCGGCTCATCAGGGCGAAGAGGAGGCGGGCCTTCTCCCCGCCCGAGAGCGCGCCGACGCGGGTCAGCGCCTTCTCGCCGCCGAAGCCGAAGCGCCCCAGATGCGCGCGCAGCTTCTCGGGCGTCGCCAGCGGCTCCAGCCGCGCCATGTGGTCGAGCGGGGTCGCACCGAGGTCCAGCTCCTCCGCCTGGTGCTGCGCGAAATAGCCGATGCGCAGCTTGGGCGAGCGACGCAGGGTGCCTCCCATGGGCTTCAGGCGCCCGGCGATGAGCTTGACCAAGGTCGACTTGCCGTTGCCGTTCGCGCCGAGGAGCGCGATGCGGTCCTCCATGTCGATGCGCAGGTCGAGGCGGGAGAGGACCGGCCGCTCGTCATAGCCGACCGACGCGGCATCGAGCGTGAGGATCGGCGGCGAGAGCGGCTCGGGATCGGGGAAGCGGAACTCGATGCCGGCCTCCTCGACGATCGGCACCACGGGCTCCATCCGCGCCAGCGCCTTGATGCGCGACTGCGCCTGCCGCGCCTTGGAGGCCTTGGCGCGGAAGCGGTCGATGAAGGCCTGCATGTGCCGGCGCCGCTCGGCCTGGCGGGCGGCGAGGGCGGCCGTATGCCGCAGCCGCTCGCGCCTGAGGCGCTCGAAGCTGTCGTAATTGCCGGTATAGGCGACGAGCTTGCGCCGGTCGATATGGATGATCCGATCGGGAACCGCGTTGAGAAGCTCGCGGTCGTGGCTGACCATGAGGATCGTGCGCGGATAGGTCTTGAGATAGCTCTCCAGCCACAGCGTCGCTTCGAGGTCGAGATGGTTGGTCGGCTCGTCGAGCAGGAGGAGGTCGGGCTCGGCGAAGAGGATGGCGGCGAGCGCGACCCGCATGCGCCAGCCGCCGGAGAAGTCGCTCGCCGGCCGCGCTTGCGCCTCCGCATCGAAGCCGAGACCGGCGAGGATGGCGGCGGCGCGGGCGGGGGCGGAATGCGCCTGGATCTGGACGAGGCGCTCATGGGTCTCGGCGATCTCGTGGGGGTCCGTGGCGGTCTCAGCGCGGGCGAGCAGGCGGGCCCGCTCCTCGTCGGCGGCGAGCACGATGTCGATCAGCGGCGTGGGGCCCGAGGGCGCCTCCTGCGCCACCCGGCCGAGGCGCCAGCGGGCGGGGAGCGAGATCGCGCCGCCATCCGGCTGCAGCTCGCCCGCGATGAGCTTCAGGAGCGTGGTCTTGCCGCTGCCGTTGCGGCCGACCAGCGCCGCCTTCTGGCCGGCGGAAACCGCGACCGTGGCGCGCTCGATCAGCATCCGGCCCTGGATGCGGTAGGTGAGGTCGTTGATCTGCAGCATGGCGGGCGCAGGTGATAGCACGGGCGAGCACGAGAGGCGACCCGGGCTCTTACCTCTCCCGCTCGCGGGAGAGGTCGCGAGGACGCGTCAGCGGCCGAGCGGGTGAGGGTCGTGCGTGCCGCCGCCCTCACCCGGCTCGCTTGCGCTCGCCGACCTCTCCCTGGAAGGGAGAGGTATTTCCACCCGTTGCCCAATGGCGGCCGCCCGGATATAAGGCCCGGCCACACCGCCATCCGAACACCAGAAAAGCGAAGGACAGGACCCATGGCCGTCGAGCGGACCCTTTCGATCCTCAAGCCGGACGCCACCCGCAGGAATCTCACCGGCAAGATCAATGCGCGGCTGGAGGAGGCGGGCCTGAGGATCGTCGCGCAGAAGCGCCTAAGGCTGCCGCGCGCCGAGGCCGAGGGCTTCTACGCGGTGCACAAGGAGCGGCCGTTCTTCAACGACCTCTGCCAATTCATGACCTCCGGGCCGGTGGTGGTGCAGGTGCTGGAGGGCGAGAACGCCGTCGCCCGCAACCGCGAGGTCATGGGCGCGACCGACCCGAAGAAGGCGGCCAAGGGCACGATCCGCGCCGACTTCGCCGAATCGATCGAGGCCAATTCCGTGCACGGCTCGGACTCGGCGGAGAACGCGCGCACCGAGATCGCGTATTTCTTCTCGGCGATCGAGATCACGGGGTAGGCGCGCTCGCGTCCTCTCCGATCCTGCTACCTACGAGGTTACTTATGCGATTGATTCTAGGCTAGGAGGGACGGGAACGCTCAAATGGGCAGGCCTCATCGCCGACAAAAAAAGCGGAAAGCGAACGACGTGAACTTCGCCTGGTGGCCCGCATACACCCGGAGCTTCAGCGACAATTCAGCATC
>DATIDB010000270.1:0-3518 GCA_035456545.1 Alphaproteobacteria bacterium
GTCGGCGATCACGGTGCCGACCTCCTTCTCACCCTCGAAGACGGTGACCATGCTGTTGGGCTTGGCGCGTCCGGCGATCACGGCATTGCCGCGCGGATTGATGCGGACGACGTCGAAGCTCGGCCCGCCCTGGGGCGGGGCGGCGGCGGGGTTCGGCGGGGTCGCGGGCGCGCCCTGAGAGGACGTCGCCCCGCTTTCGGGCGACTCCGTTGCGATGGCCGCGACCTCGGCCGGAGCGGGCTCGGGCGCGGCGCCTTCGACCGCCGGCTCCGCTGAGCCCGCGGACTCCCCGTCCTCCGTGGCGGCCTGCGTGGCGGTCTCTGTCCCGTCCTCGCGATCGGAATACTGGCTCAGAAAGAGGGCAGCCAGGATCGCCACGACGCCGACCGCGCCGATAATGACAATTCGTTTCACGGGATGGCGGCCGCCTTTCTCGGGAGATAAGCCTTTGGCTCAACTTAATCCCTGATGGCGCGCTGACGCAATTAAACTTGGTCTTTCAGAACTCGGGTTGGGTGGCGGGGGCCTGCGGATTGGACACCGGGGGGACGGTGGCCAGGTAGGCGGCAATGGCCGCCCGATCCGCCGGGTCAAGCTTGGATGTCGCCCGGACGACCTCGCCCATGGGTCCGCCGACCGCGTCGAAATCCGGCAAAAGCCCGGTCTCAAGAACGCGGATCACGTCCTGCGAGGACCAGCTTGCGATGCCGGTCTCGGGGTCGGGGGTGATGTTGGGCACCTTCTCCCCTTCCGGGCCGTCGACGGTCCCGGCGAGGCGACGGTCGTCATCGCGGGCGCCGAGCCAGCCCCGCGGGGTGTGGCATTCCCCGCAATGGCCCAGGACCTCGACCAGATAGGCGCCGCGCCGCACCTGGGGGGAGGCGTCCTCCGGCGGGATTGGCGGCGGCGAGTCGAAATAGAGCCAACGCCAGGGCCATAGCCCGAGCCTGACCGAGTAGGGAAAGGAAAGCTCGTGCGGACGGCTGGGCTTGTCCGAGGGCGGCAGCGAGAGCAGGAAGGCTCGGATGGCAAGCGCATCCTCATCCGTCATGCCGGCGAAGGACGTATACGGAAAGGCGGGATAGTACGGGCGCCCATCCGGCGAGACGCCCCGTTTCAGGGCATCGAGGAACTCCCTCTCGGACCAGGCGCCGATGCCGGCTTTCGGGTCGGGGGTGATGTTGGGGCCGTAGAAAATCCCGAACGGGGTCTTCAGCGCCCGACCTCCGGCGAATTCGGTCCCGTCCTTCTCCGTGTGGCAGCCGACGCAGTTGGCCGCCGTCGCGAGATAGCGACCGCGCTCGAGGAGCTGCGGATCGGCCGGAACTTGCGCGGCCGCGGGACGGATGAGGGCGAGCGCGGCCAGGATGATCGCGCCCGCCCGACTCCGCGGATTGTGGGGATAGGCGGTCAGTCTTGCTTCTGCCGGAACTTGCTGTGGCAGCCGCCGCAGCCGTCCTTGCCCAGCTCGGCGAAAGCGGCTGCGATGGCCTGCTTGTCGCCGCCCGCGGCCGCCTTCTCCAGGCCTCCCGCCTTCTCGCCCAGATTCGCCGCGGCCTTCTCGAATCCGGCGTGGTCGCTCCAGATCTCAGGCTTTGCCGCGGTCTTCACCCCGTGGCCGTCGGCGAGGCCGGTGCCGGCAGGGAACAGCTCGGGAATCTTGGGAGATGCGGCGGCGATCGCCCGGGCGTGCTCGGCGACCATGGCCGCGTCGCCCTCACCCTTCTCCACGAAGCCGTTGATGGCCTTCATGTGGCCGCCAAGCTCCTTCATGGCCTTCTGGCGGGTCTCGATCGTCGTTTTGGCGTCGGCCGCCGCCTCGGTTCGCACCGTGCCGGCGACGAGACCGGCGGCGACGATGAGGGCGCCCGCTGCGACGGCGGCCGCCGCCCTTATCCGAAATGTCATGTTTTTCCTCTCTGTTCGTTCGGTCGGCATCCGGCCCTTTCCCGGGGGGCCTGGCCCTTTTGGGGACCGGCATGCTAGCCGATCCGCCGCCGCGGCCAAAGCCGCCGCCGGGCCGTCCTCACGAGCATGTGATCCGCCGGACAAAACCCGCGACCGTCTTAAGGCGAAATCAACCATCCGCTTCCGAATTCTTCATGAACCGCTTACATCGTTAGGACGTTGACCAATCCCCTCGCGAGAACCGGGGCTTGGCGCCGAGCGGCTCCTGGCCGCCTTGGGGTCCGGTCGCTCGGGAGGGGTCGGAGGTGGGATTTGGCGGAACTGACGGCTCTTTGCGTCTATTGCGGCTCTTCGGTCGGATTCAATCCAAGGCATCAGCAGGCGGCGCGCAAGCTCGGCGCGATGTTGGCCGAGCGCGGGATCACGCTGGTTTACGGGGGCGGCCGGATCGGCCTGATGGGGGTGATCGCCGACTCGGTCCTAAGCAACGGGGGGCGCGTGGTCGGAATCATCCCGCAACATCTCGACCTGCGCGAGGTCGGCCATCGGGGGGCCAGCGAGCTGCACGTGGTCGACAGCATGCATGTCCGCAAGAACCAGATGTTCGAGATGTCGGATGCCTTCGCCGTGCTCCCGGGCGGCATGGGCACGCTGGACGAGACCTTCGAGATCCTCACCTGGCGCCAGATCGGGCTGCACGACAAGCCGCTGGTGCTGGTCAATCTGGATGGCTACTGGGACCCGCTGATCGAGCTGGTCCACCACGCGATCGACAACGGCTTCGCCAACCGGCGGACCTTGTCGCTGATCACGGTGGTCAATCGGGTTGAGGACATCTTCGATGCCGTCGGGCGCGAGCCCGAGCCGGCGGTTCCCTGCAAGCCCGAGCGGTTCTGATCCCGCATTCTGCGGCGTTCCAGGCGCTTGCCTTTGGCCGGCCGCCTCCCTAAGGTCGCGCCCTTCCGTGACGGCCTCGTTTCAGGAACGCCCATGAAGAAGATCAAGGTGGCCAAGCCGGTCGTCGAGCTCGACGGCGACGAGATGACCCGCATCATCTGGCGGTTCATCAAGGACAAGCTGATCCTCCCCTATCTCGACATCCAGCTCGACTATTACGACCTCGGGATCGAGCATCGCGACGCGACGTCCGACCAGGTCACGATCGACGCGGCCAACGCCATCAAAAAGCACGGCGTCGGCGTCAAATGCGCCACCATCACCCCCGACGAGGCGCGGGTGAAGGAATTCGGCCTCAAGAAGATGTGGAAGTCGCCGAACGGCACCATCCGCAACATCCTCGACGGCACGATCTTCCGCCAGCCCATCGTGATGCGGAACGTGCCCCGGCTGGTGCCGGGCTGGACGCAGCCGATCGTCGTCGGCCGCCACGCCTTCGGCGACCAGTACCGGGCGACCGATTTCGTCGTGCCCGGCAAGGGCAAGCTCACCATCAGCTTCGAGCCGGCGGGCGGCGGGCCGCCGATCCGTCACGAGGTTTACGAGTTCCCGGGATCGGGCGTGGCGCTCGCCATGTACAATCTCGACGAATCGATTCGCGGCTTCGCGCGCGCTTGCTTCAATTATGGGCTTGATCTCGGCTGGCCGGTCTA
>DATIDB010000271.1:0-2888 GCA_035456545.1 Alphaproteobacteria bacterium
CCCAGTCCGCCACGCTCGCGCCCGCCGCCAGAGTCGCCGCGAATGCGGTGCGGTTCCCGAGCCTGCTTCCAGCAAGGGGGGTTTCCAGCCGCGCCAGCTCCGCCACGACCTCGGCCGTCAGACGCGCCCGGGCGGGGACCCGCGTCAGCACGATCAGCGCACGGCTGCGCTCGCGCGCGATCTCCTCCAGAACGGTCGCGGTCGCCCAGAGGTCGAGCGGGCTCGGTTGGACCGGGACGAGGACCGCGGCGGAGAGCCTCAGCGATTGGCGCGCATCCAACCCGCCATGCGGCGGGGTGTCGACGAGGATCAGCTCGGCGATGCGCGAAAGGCGGTCCAGCTCGCCGCGCACGCACCAGCCGGTGGCTGAGGCATAGGCGATCGGCTGAGCGCGCTTGGACAAGGCGGTCTGCCGTTGTCGATGCCAGGCGCCGAGGCTCGCCTGCGGATCGGTGTCCAGAAGGGCGACCCGGCGCCCCTCTTCCGCCCAACTGACCGCGAGATGGGCGGCCAATGTGGTCTTGCCGGCACCGCCCTTGTGCTGTGCCACGGTGATGATCTGCGCAGGCATGTTGCGTTCCCCCTCGCTCGGCGGCTCCGGCCTTCGCCGGGCAACGCCCCTCCCCCTGAGGGGCGTCAAGCCCATCGCGGCCTGGAACCCGAGCGCAGGGCTCGTTTCTGGGAGCCGCGCAGGAGTCGCACTTGTCTTCTGACCGACCGCCTTATCACCTTTGGGGTATCCGGCCAAGTTTATGATGATTTCCTGTTGTACGACGCGCCTCGAGCCGGAGGCGGCTCGCGCGTCGGGAAATCGGAGCTCGATGCCGCGATCGGGCGACTGGATCAGACGGCCATGGCCAGCACGGCGAACCCGCTCGCGATCAGAGCCCAGCCGGCGAGGTCGGCAACCCAATGGCCCGCCGGCGTGGTCTTCTCCACCAGCACATAAAGGGCAATGCCGCCGATCCACAGGAGGTTCATGACGCCCCCGTAGAACAGCAGCGCCATCAGCATCCAGCAGCAGCCCAAACAGTGAAGGCCGTGCTCCATCCCCATGCGCAGGAAGCCCGTGGGGCCGCTGCGCCAGCGATGGGCCAGAAACTGGATGGGGCTTTGGCATCGCGTCAGGCAGGCGCGCTTGAGGGGCGTGAGCTGCCAAATGCCCGAGCCGATGAGAAGCAGAGCGCCCAGGACGCTGCTGGCGCTGGCCATCCCCATAGTGAGCAATCCGCTCCGGTCCAAGCCCCAATGAACGGCGGCGGCCGCGAGGCTGAACGCGCCCCAGACCAGGAGGTATCCGCAAGCGAAGATCAGGGTGGCTCCGGTCCCGGCATCGGCCGCGCGCCGGACCACGCGGTCATAGAGGAGGATCGCCGGGGCGGCGCTCGGCAGCATCATTGCCGCCATCATGCCCCACCACATGAAGACGATGAGGACGGCGTAGCCCGGGGACCACGGCGCCGGCTCCATCACCATATCCGGATCCATGCCGCCCATGTCCGGCATACCCGCGCCGAGGAGGATCAAGCCCCAGGAGAGCGCAACGACGGCGAGCAGCAGCAGGAGCGCCACGCGGCGGTCGCGCTCGAGAACGATCCGCCAGGCTGGCCGAGCCGCCCGCTCCCGCTGGATAGCGGCGTCCCCCATCAGGCGATCACGCCCTTCGGGCCATAGGCCACATAGGTCATGAAGCCGTAGCAGTTTCGATGGCTCATGCCGAGATCCGGTCCCGTCGAATCGAAGCGGCCGCTCGCCATCTCCGCCTCTCGGAACTCGAATCCGTTCGGAAGCCGGATTTGCGCGAAATGCTCCGCGCCGGTGACCGGGTTGCGGATCGGCTCGAGGCTCATCTCCATCACGCCGGAAACCCGGAAGCCGCCTGTGCGCGTCTTGAAATCGGCCTTGAACTCGATCGGCGCGACGATCAGGTCCAGCTCGCGCGCCACGGTGGCGCCATAGATGTTGAAAACGGTGTGGGCCTCCTGCTCCTTCCCCGAGAGGATCGTGATCAGCGCCTCGCGCTGCTCGGGCGTGGCGCGCTCGTCGATGAGGCCCTGGACGACGCCGCCGCCCTCATGGACAGGGCCCGGCCAGCGATAGCGCGCCCCGACGATCAGGCCATCGAGGCGCAGCTTGCCGAAATAGCCCTCGTCGATCCGGTGCGCCTCCAATCCCTCGCAGATGCCGCGAGTTGGGCGCGCGTTGAATTCGCATGGGCAGCCGTAGTCGCAATTGCAGGCGGCGATCTTCGGCCCCTTGATCAGCCAGTCCTGATGCGCCATCGGATTCTCCATTCTCGCCGTTCGGGACGACCGATGATGCCGGGCGGGCATCGGCCGTCGAGCGGTGCAAAGGGAGTATGCAAGACCCCCTACGCAATGAGCGCGGGGTCGGTGTTCGCGCCGCAGAGCACGATACCGACGCGCTCGGAAGGGGCCGGCCGGTACACCCCCGACAAAAGGGCGGCGAAGGCCGTGGCGCCGCCGGGCTCGAGGAGAACCCGCAGGTCGCGCCAGAGCGCCCGCTGCGCCTCGGAGATCGCCTCCTCCTCGACCAGCAGCACGCGCTCGACCTCGGTTCTTGCGATCTCGAAGGCCAGGCGTCCGACCTCGCGCGCGCCAAGGGAATCCGCGGCCAGGCCGGAGGTCGCGACCGGCACCGGGTGTCCGGCGGCCAGCGCCGCATGCAGCGTGGGGGCGAGCCTCGGCTCGACGCCGAGGATGCGGGCGCCGCTCCCGCGATACGCCGCCGCGATTCCGGCGATCAGCCCGCCGCCTCCCACCGCGACGAGAAGCGTGTCCAAGTCCGGCGCTTGCGCGCGCAGCTCCATCCCGACCGAGGCCTGGCCGTGGATCACCTCCGGCTGGTCGTAGGCATGCACGATCAGG
>DATIDB010000272.1:0-4937 GCA_035456545.1 Alphaproteobacteria bacterium
CTTTCTCCTGGGAGGCGCCCGTCGAGCGGCTCCTGGTCGAGCGGGGGCGCATCGTGGCGGCCGAGACCGGCCATGGCCGATTCCATGGCGATGCCTTCGTGCTGGCCTTGGGCAGCTACAGTCCCGGGGTCGCGCGCAGCGCCGGGGTCGGCCTGCCGGTCTATCCGGTCAAGGGCTACTCGCTGACCGTCCCCATCGGAGGCCGTGCGGGCGCGCCGCGCCTTCCCGGGGTGGACGAGGCCCATCTCGTCGCCTTCGCCCGGATGGGCGATCGCCTGCGCCTGACCGCGACCGCGGATTTCGCCGGCTACGACACGCGGCACGCGCCCGCCGACTTCGCCGTTATGATGGGGGTGGCGCGCGAGCTCTTTCCCGAAGGAGGCGATTACGCCCATCCCGCCTATTGGTCCTGCCTCAGGCCGATGACGCCCGACGGTCCGCCGATCATCGGCGCCACGCGCATCGCGAATCTCTGGCTCAATACCGGCCAGGGGCATATGGGCTGGACGATGGCTTGCGGTTCGGCGCGGATTCTCGCCGAGCTGATCGCCGGGCGGCCTTCGCCGGTCCCGCTCGACGGGATGACGCTGGACCGCTTCTAGAGCATATTTCCTGAGGAACGAATCGACGGTCCCGGGCTTGGCTGGGTCTTGCGCTCCAAGGAACACGGATGAACACGGACGAGAAGGGGATAAACACGGACTAGGGGATTGCTTCGCAAACCCTTCGAAGCATCCGTGTCCATCCGTGCGTTGTCCGTGTCCATCATCTTCAAACCTTGCGGGGCCAGCCGCAGAAGGGACCTGCTTCGATTTGGGAGAACCCTGCTCTTAGGCGTCAGATCCTGAACAGGCGTCCGAATCCGGGGACCGGGTCGCGATAGCCCGCGAGCCGGAGCGCGTGCCAGGCCATCGCGTGGTTGGAGGAGAGCGCCGGCTTGCCGCAGGTCCGCTCGATTTCCTCGACCGCCGCGGCCAGCCTGAGCGAGGTGCAGGCGACGAAGACCGCATCGACGGAGGGCTCGCGCGCCAGCTCGACCGCCGCCTCGCGCAGCGACTCGGGCGCGATGCAGGCGACCTCGTTGTCGTTCTCGTTGTTGAACGAGCCCATGACCGGCACGCCGATGCCGCGCGCCTCGATATAGTCGCGCATCATCCGGTTGATGCGGTCGATATAGGGGGTGAGGAGCGCGATGCGCCGCGCGCCAAGCGCTTCGATGCCGGCGAGCGCGCCCGTGATCGGCGTGGTCACCTTCACGCCCGGGCGCGCCGCGCGGATGCGCTCGGCGACCTTCTCCTCGCCGATCACCATCGCGCCCGAAGTGCAGCCATAGGCGACGACATCGAGGGGCACGCCAGGCAGGATCACGTCCGCC
Organism: Alphaproteobacteria bacterium; assembly: GCA_035456545.1. Classification (GTDB taxonomy): domain Bacteria; phylum Pseudomonadota; class Alphaproteobacteria; order JAREAF01; family JAREAF01; genus JAREAF01. Next base: position 1,376 of record DATIDB010000272.1, read on the forward strand.
GCCTGGGTCAAGCCCGCCTCCATGGCCTTCAGGGTCTCGGGGTTGATGGTGGGCGAGTTGGCGATGCGGCTGTGATAGACCGCAATCCCGTCGAGATCGAGCATCCGCCGCCATTCATGCTCGATGGTGTGGTCGGAAGCCAGCACGATCAGCCCGATTCGCGCGCGATGCGCGATTCCCGGCTCGATCCGATGCGGCATATGCATGCGATTGAGAAGAAGGCCGTCCTCCGCCTTTATCGCCGCCTTCGCCATCGGCTTCCTCCGCTCCGGCATGCCGCCATCCTAGCGCCGCGCCGCCACGGCCGGAACCAGATTGGGGCAATCCTCGGGCATTAACGTTCCGGTAACCATGCCGCTTTCTCTTAACCATTCGCCAGCAGAACATGGAGCATTGTCGAATGGCGCTTGGGCGCGGAACTGAGCTATACCCGAACGCGGTACGGTATTGGGGGGAGCCGGCCGGAATGGCCGCTGAACGGCAGGGCCGCGCCGACTGGTGGCGCGGGGCGGTCCTCTATCAAGTCTATCCCTTGAGCTTCTGCGACTCGAACGGGGACGGGGAGGGCGACCTGCCGGGCCTCGCCTCGAAGCTGGAGCACATCGCCTCGCTCGGCGTGGACGGGATTTGGATCTCGCCCTTCTTTCCCTCGCCGATGAAGGATTTCGGCTACGACGTCAGCGACTATTGCGGCGTCGATCCACGCTTCGGGACGCTCGCGGATTTCGATCGCGTGATCGCCCGCGCCCATGCGCTGGGCTTGAGGGTCATCATCGATCAGGTGTGGAGCCACACCTCCGATGCCCATCCCTGGTTCCGCGACAGCCGCAGCGCGCCTTCGGCCGACAAGAGCCACTGGTATGTCTGGGCCGATGCGAAGCCGGACGGCACGCCGCCCAACAACTGGCTCTCGGTCTTCGGCGGCAGCGCCTGGAGCTGGGAGCCGCGACGGCGGCAATACTACCTGCATCATTTCCTCCCGAGCCAGCCGCAGCTCAACCTGCGCAACGAGGCGGTGATGGCGGCGGTGCTCGAGGCGGGCGCCTTCTGGCTCGACCGCGGCGTCGACGGCTTTCGCCTCGACGCCATCGACTTCGCCTTCCACGATCCCCAGCTCCGAGACAACCCGGCGCGCTCGCGCGCCGACCGGCCGGCAAGGCCCTTCGGGCTGCAGGACCACGTCCACGACATGCGCCAGCCGGAGATGCTGCCCTTCCTCGAGCGCATCCGCGCCTTCACCGACCGCTGGTCCGATCGCGCGCTGTTGGGCGAGGTGTCGAGCGAGGGCGAGGCGTTGCACCGCTGCGCGATCTATACCGATGCCGGAGGAACTCGGCTCCACACCGCCTATACGCTGGGATTGATGCGGCGCGAATTCACGCCGGCCGCCTTCCGCGAGGCAATCGCCGAGGCGGAGCGGGAGGGGGACGGCTGGATCACCTGGGCCTTCAGCAACCATGACGTAGTGCGCGCGGTGACGCGCTGGCGCAACGGCGCCGAGCCGGAGCGGTTCCAGCGGCTTCTGATGGCGCTCCTCCTCAGCCTGCGCGGCAGCATCTGCATCTATCAGGGCGAGGAGCTGGGACTGCCCGAGGCCGAGCTGGCTCTGGAGCACCTGCGCGACCCTTACGGCATCGCCTTCTGGCCCGAGTTCCGCGGCCGCGATGGCGCGCGCACGCCGATGCCGTGGCATGGCGATGCGCCGCATGCGGGATTTTCCTCCGCGCGGCCGTGGCTGCCGGTGCCGGCGGAGCACTACGCCCTTGCGCTGGATCGCCAGGAGCCGGACACCGGAGCCGTGCTCCACGCCTGGCGCAAGTTCCTCGCCTGGCGCAAGGCGCATCCCGCGCTGGTCTCGGGCTCGATCCGCATGCTCCCCTCGCCCGATCCGGTGCTTGCCTTCGAGCGGCGGACGGAGCGCGAGCGAGTCCTCGCGGCCTTCAATTTCTCCGCCGGGCCGATCCGCTTCGAACTGAGCCAGGAATGCCGGCCGATCAGCGGCCACGGCTTCGAGGCCGAGTTGGAGGGCGGCGCCGTGTCGCTTCCCGGGCACGGGGCCTTCTTCGGCATTCTCGAGCCCGCACCGGTCGAGAAAACCCCGCGACAGCTCCAGCCGGCGCAGTAAACTCCCCAGGTTTTGCGAAGAGCATCCGACCGGCGGCCCACAAGGGCCGCCCGGCGAGGGAGAGGCGTTTCATGGCTGGAAAGACGATCGTGCTGTTTCCGGAGGCGGCCTTCGGCCCGGCGCTGAATTGCGTCGGCATCGCGCAGGCGCTGCGCGAGATGGGGCACAAGCCGGTCTTCGTCTGCGACCGCGGCTTCAAGGGCGTCTTCGAGAAATACGGGTTTCCCGAGTACCTCGTGAACATGTCGGGCGACATGTCCGACGAGGAGGTGGCGAAGTTCTGGGAGAACTTCATCGCCGAGCACCTGCCGCATTTCCGGCTCTCGCCGATCGAGCAGATCCCCACTTACGTCGTGCCGGTCTGGGAGGCGATCGTCGACAGCGCGATCATCGCCGAGCCGGACCTCGCCAAGCATCTGGACGCGATCAAGCCCGATCTCGTCTGCGTCGACAACGTGATCCTTTTCCCGGCGATCAAGCGCGCCGGCGCGCCCTGGATCCGCATCATCTCCTGCTCGGAGAACGAGATCCCCGATCCCGACATCCCGCCGCATCTCTCGGGTTGCGGGGAAAAGGAAAAGGCCTGTTTCGAGACCTTCGACCGGGCCTTTCTCAATGCGATCGGGCCGACGCATGACCGCTTCAACCAGTTCCTCGCCTCGGTCGGTCACAAACCTTATCCATTGGGCGAGTTCTTCGAGGCCTCGCCCTTCCTCAACCTCCTGCTCTATCCCGAGCCGCTGAAGTTCAAGCGGCGCAACCCGCTCGATCCCAAGCGCTTCCAGTACCTGGAGGGCTGCGTGCGCGAGGAGGGAGGCTACGACCTGCCCCGCTTCGCCAAGAACGAAGGCGGCAAGCTCGTCTATGTCAGCTTCGGCAGCCTCGGCGCGAACGACATCGATCTCTACCGGCGCATGATCGCCGCCTTCGGCAAGACGCCCCACCGCTACCTGATGAATGTCGGAGACCACAAGGCGAAGTACGAGAATGTGCCGGGCAACGTGATCCTGGAAAGCTGGTTCCCGCAGCCGGCCGTCGTGCCGCAGGTGGACCTCTTTATCCATCACGGCGGCAACAACAGCTTCAACGAGGCGCTCTATTTCGGAAAGCCCGCGCTGATCATGCCCTATTGCTGGGACGGGCTGGACAACGCGCGGCGGATCGAGGACACCGGCATGGGCGCGCGCCTGCCGCGCTACGACTGGACCGACGCCGACCTCGCGAAAACCATCGACCGGCTGCTCAAGGACGCGGCCATGCAACGACGTCTCGCCGATCTCAGCGCGCATATGCGCAAGGCGGACGGTCGGCGCAAGGCGGCGCGCCTCATCGCCGAGCTGGCGGAAGGGAGGCGCAGGTGAGCAGCGCGCCGCATCTGGATCGCGCCGCCTCGATCGGCGACCTCGTCGATTGGGGGCCGGTGGCGGCGCCGCTGGA
>DATIDB010000273.1:0-2001 GCA_035456545.1 Alphaproteobacteria bacterium
GACGCGCGCGCGGTGCTGCACCACCTCGCCGATCTATGGGGCTACCCGGTCGAGCTGGTGGAGATCGATGCGGCGAGCGATGCCGTTCTCAAGCGGCACGACGAGGTTGGCCCGCGCCGCGACATCTCCTGAGCCGCCGGATACCCATCACGTCATTGCTGGATATGAATAAGGCGGCCTCGCAGTCGACAGGGGGGTATCGAGCGAGGCCGCCTCTCTTGCTTGGACGTGCAGCAAGGGGGCTTCGTGCACGTCATGGACAGGGGTCGGGGTCCTGCCAAGCGAAAGACAAACGGCCTACGAAGAACCTCTGTTGCAGTTTCGATCTGGGCATTTTGAAGGCAAATCAAGGCGAAGCAGAGGAAATCTAATACTCGAACGTAGGAAGACGAATTGGGAAGCGTTTTCTTAGGAACGCCTCCTAACCGCCATATTGCTGCGCTGTCTTGCCCGCCCATGCGCATCTCAGCCGTCTGGTTCATCGCCGCCCTCGTCGTCGTGCTGCTGGCCCTGCTCCTGACCGCGCTCCTGCCCGGCGGGCGGGAAACCGCCAGCGAGACCCAGCCGGGCCCCTTCGTGGAGTCTCCCTCGCCCGCCGGAGGCTGAGTTCCCTTGCCCACGACCTATGTCCCCGCCCCGTGCGCTCCTGCAGGTCGTCGATGCGCCGGGAAGCCTCGGCCTTGGACCCGGGCGCCAGTCCTCGGCGCCTTTGCGGTCGTCTGCTCCTCCAGGTCTTGATCCGGTTCGAGCTGTCCCACGCCCGCCGGCTTGGTCTTGGGATTCGTGGCGTCCTTCGTTGCCGAGAGCGGCCCCGCCCCCTCCCGCCTCGAGGGCGCCGGGCGCGCGCCTCGAGGCTCTCGCCGCAGCCGCGCGGGGCTGCATCGCCTGCCCCCTGTTCGAGCGCGGAACCCAGACGGTCTTCGGAGAAGGCCCCTCGACCGCCCGGATGCTGCTGGTCGGAGAGCCGCCCGGAGACGCCGAGGACCTCGCCGGGCGCCCCTTCGTCGGACCGGCCGGCAAGCTGCTGGACCGCGCGCTGGTGGCCGCAGGCATTGAGCGCGACCGGGTCTATGTCACCAACGCCGTGAAGCACTTCAAATGGGTGCCGCGCGGAAAGCGGCGCATCCATTCCAAGCCGAATGCCATGGAGATCCAGGCCTGTTTCCCGTGGCTCGAGGCGGAGATCGCCGCAATCAAACCGCAGGTCGTGGTGGCGCTCGGCGCGACGGCCGCCCAGGCTCTGCTGGGGCGGTCCTTCCGGGTCACCAAGCAGCGCGGCGTGCCGGCAACCTCGGCGCTCGCCGTCCAAGTCGTCGCGACCGTGCATCCCTCGGCTCTGCTGCGCGCCCCCGACGAAGCGACGCGTCGTGCCGAGACCGAGCGGTTCATCGCCGATCTGCGCGCGGCAGCCGGGCTGCTCAGGCGTTGACTCCGGAGGCCGGCGCGGAGCGTCATAGCTTGCTCGCGTCAGGAGCCCGCGATGAGAGGCAAACGCAAGGGCGGAGGAGGCATCGCGGAGGAACGCGCCGCGATGCTTGCGGAGATTGCGGAAGAGGCCGCCGCGACCGGAGGCTATACCGGCCGCAGGATCTTCTCTCCCGCAGTCATGGAGGCGATCGGCCGCGTTCCGCGCGAGCGCTTCCTCGAGCCGGGTCAGCAATCGCTCGCCTATGTAAACGGGCCGCTGCCGATCGGATACGGGCAGACGATCTCCCAGCCCTACATCGTCGCGCTCATGACCGACCTCCTGGACCTCTCACCGGGCCAGCGCGTGCTCGAGATCGGCACCGGATCGGGATACCAGACGGCTGTGCTGGCAGAAATGGGCGCCGAGGTGTTCGGGCTGGAGATCGTGCCGGAGCTCGCCCGGCGCTCGCAGGATCGACTGACGGCCCTGGGATATGGGACCCGCGTCCACCTCCGGCAAGGAGACGGGAATCGGGGCTGGCCGGAAGCGGCGCCCTTCGACCGCATCCTGGCGGCGGCCGCAGCCCCGGTGGC
>DATIDB010000274.1:0-5505 GCA_035456545.1 Alphaproteobacteria bacterium
GGGGAAATGCCCGGAACCTGCGCAAGCGCCTCGAACCAGCGCCGGGCATCCTCGAGCTTGCCGAGCCGCCAGGCCGACAGGCCCGCGATCCAATAGGCTTCAGGCACCGCATCGCCGGACCGCTCGGCCGCCGTCCGGGCCAGAGCGAAGGCGCGGGCCGTGGTCCCCGTCCCCGAGAAATACCATTGCGAGGCCAGGCGCGCGCGGTAGCCGTCGATCTCGACCGCATCGAGCACGCCGACCGCCGCTCCGAGCCGGGCCTCGATCGCGGAAAGCCGCCGCTCCTGAAAATCGGATTCGAAGCCCCCGCGCATGCGCAGGACCTCGTCGGCCCGATCGGGCGGGGGCGGCGCGGGCGAGCGGGACGCGAAGCCGATCTCGAGGTCGTATTCCGGCAGGCCGCCATTGGACAGGGTGGCGGTCTGCTCCGGCCGGGTCGGGGCAGGGGCCCCCGCCGGCTGCCGCTTCAGGGCAAGGGCATAGATCTTCGGCGCATCCGGGTGGTCGGAATAGAGGTCCAGCCAGGCTTTCAGCTCGGCGTAGCTCGACCGGTAGGCGGTCGGATGGAGATAGCGCTGCGCCAGGATCGAGCCCATCAGGACCCGGTCCGACAAGGCCGCAATGGCCGCGTCGGCGGCCTTCCAGTTCCCATCACGCTGCAGCGCGAAGATGCGGCGGTAGCGCTCGGCGTCGGCGCGGGAGAGAGGCTGCGGCACCGGCGCCTCGATCTCGATCCGGCCCGCCGGCGGGGTCAGCGCGGCGGTGGTGAGAGGGGTCGGCTTAGCGGGTACGGGAGGTTCCCAGGCCTGGGCGTAATTCGCCCCGCCGACCGCAGTAACGACAGCGGCACAGCAAGCAATAGTGAAGGTCCGCCGGGACCATACCAAGCCCTTGAGAGTCCTGGCCGCGAACTGCATCCAGCGCCTAATAGCCGATGCTCCCCCTGCCGGCAAGCCTCATCTCCTTGAACAAGGAACGGGCTCCCCCGTTGCTTGGATAGTATTGTTGCAGGAAGCGAATTACTTGCGCAAGTAATCAATCATTTCTCGTAACGTTAAGATATCTTGCCACGCTTCACGCTTTTGTGATGGCTGGCGCAGCAGGAAGGCAGGGTGATAGGTGGCCAGGGCCGGGATCGGGCCGCCAAGTCCCTGAGTTTCATACTCGAACCGTCGCCCTCGCAGCCGCGTGATCCCGTCGGGACGGTTAAGAAGGGTCTTGGCCGCCGCGCCCCCCACCAGAACCAGGATTTTCGGGCCGGCCAGCTCGATCTGCCGCTGGATGAAGGGAAGGCAGGCCGCCGTCTCCGCCTGGGTGGGCGAGCGGTTGCCCGGCGGGCGCCAATAGACGGTGTTGGCCAGGTAGAAATTTTCGGCACGTCTGAGGCCGATCGCCTCCATCATCCGGTCTAGGAGCTGACCGCTGGGGCCGACGAAGGGGCGGCCGTCCCGGTCCTCGTCCGAACCGGGCGCCTCGCCGACCAGCATCACCTCCGCCTTCGGGTTGCCGTCGGCGAAAACGAGCTTGGTCGCGGTGTATTTGAGAGGGCAGCCGTCGAAGGCATGGAGGGCGTCCGCCAGCTCCTCGAGGGTTCGCGCCGACGCCGCCAGCGTGCGCGCGGACTGCTCGACCGCAGCCGCCGGGGCCGGCGCCGCGGCGAAAGGGACCTTCGGCGCGAGGATGGCGGGCGCGGGGGCCCGCTCCGGCTCGGGCGCGACGGCCGGGACGGCGGCGGCCTCGAGCTTCGGCTTCGATTTCGCGCCGTCGAGGCGATTCTGCGGGGTCTCGGCGATCGCCTCGTCCGCACCCATCTCGATGAGCCAGCGTAGCGTGGCGATCGGGTCCGTCATGGCCCGAGCCTAGCATCGCCGCCGGGCGGCATGCGACTGCGGCGCGTCCTTCCTGCCGCTATGGCGCGGCGCGCCCGGGGCGGGTAAAAAGCCTGCCTCTCAGTGCGGATTCCATAGAGCCCTGACATGCAGCGCGAATCGATGAGCTATGACGTGGTGATCGTCGGAGCCGGGCCCTCCGGGCTCGCGGCCGCGATCCGCCTGAAGCAGCTTGCGGCCGAGTCCGGCCACGAGGTCAGTGTCTGCATCGTCGAGAAGGGCTCGGAGGTCGGGGCGCATATCCTCTCGGGCGCCGTTCTCGATCCGATCGCCCTCAACGAGCTGATCCCCGACTGGAAGGAGAAGGGCGCCCCGCTCGCCACGCCCGTCGAGGACGACCGCTTCCTCATCCTCACCCGGACCGGGCATCTGCGACTGCCGAACCTGATGCTGCCGCCCCTGATGAACAACCATGGGAACTACATCGTCAGCCTGGGGAATGTCTGCCGCTGGCTGGCCGGCCAGGCCGAGGCTTTGGGCGTCGAGATCTATCCGGGCTTCGCGGCGGCCGAGGCGCTGATCGAGGACGGCAAGGTGGTCGGCGTCGCCACCGGCGACATGGGGATCGCGCGGGACGGGACGCACAAGCCCGGCTATGCGCGGGGGATGGAGCTGCGGGCCAAGTACACGTTCTTCGCCGAAGGGGCGCGCGGCTCTCTCACCAAGCAGCTCACCGGCCGGTTCGGCCTGCGGGACGGCATCGGCCCGCAGAAATTCGGGCTCGGCATCAAGGAGCTGTGGCAGGTGAGCGAAGCGGCGCACAAGCCGGGCCTGGTCATGCACACCATGGGCTGGCCGCTCGATGCCCGCACGGGCGGCGGCGCATTCATCTACCATTACGCCGAGGACCGCCAAGTCGCCGTCGGCTTCGTCATCGCGCTCGATTACGAGAACCCGCACCTCTCGCCCTTTGAGGAGTTCCAGCGCTTCAAGACGCATCCGGCGATCCGGCCGATCTTCGAAGGCGGCAAGCGCCTGGCCTATGGCGCGCGCGCCATCAATCATGGCGGGCTGCAATCGGTCCCCAAGCTGGTCTTCCCGGGCGGTGCGCTGATCGGCTGCGCCGCCGGCTTCGTCAACGTGCCGCGCATCAAGGGCACGCATAATGCGATGAAGACCGGGATGCTGGCCGCTGAGGCGGCCTTCGCCGCCCTGAAATCCGGCTCGCCGGGCGGGGAGGAGCTCTCAAGCTACCCGGATGCCTTCCGCGCCTCCTGGGCCTGGAAGGACCTCCACAAGGTCCGCAACGTGAAACCCGCCCTGAAGAAGGGACTGTGGCTGGGGACCGCGATCGGGGGCATCCATATGTGGCTGAACGACATCGGCCTCGGCTTCCTTGCGCCCTGGACCACGCCGCACGCCAAGGCCGATCACGAGACGCTGAAGCCGGCGGGGGAGATGCCGAAACCGGATTACCCCAAGCCGGATGGCCAAGTCTCTTTCGACAGGCTCTCTTCGGTCTTCCTCTCCAATACCAATCACGAGGAAGATCAGCCCTGTCACCTGACCCTTAAGGATGCGGCGGTGCCGATCCGCGTCAATCTGGCGCTTTACGATGCGCCCGAGCAGAGATACTGCCCCGCAGGGGTCTACGAGATCGTGGAGGAGACGGGGAAGGGGCCGAGGCTGCAGATCAACGCGCAGAACTGCGTCCACTGCAAGACTTGCGACATCAAGGACCCGGTGCAGAACATCGAATGGGTGGTGCCGGAAGGCGGCGGCGGGCCCAACTATCCGAACATGTAAGGCCCGGCCTTTCGGTCGGAAAGTGGCGGGAGCGCTTAACTTCCTGTATGATCGGACCAGTTGGGCGCGCCATCGGCGCGATAGCCTCCGCTTGTTGAAGGGGGCGCCTATCTGGAGGATAACGCATTCATGAGCAGGCGGACGATCCGCTCCGCTGCCGCTTTGGTTTTCGGCCACGTTCTTTGGGCTCCCGCGGCGCTCATCGCGGGGGGCTGCGTGGCCGCGCAGCCGCAGGAGGCGGCGGCGGTCGCCGATGCGCCGACGCCGGACACCGCGCTCGGCAGCTATCTCGCCGGCCGGTTCGCGCAGGACGCTCAGGACTATGGGGCCGCGGCCGACTACCTGCAGCGCGCGTTGCAGGACGATCCGCAGAACCCCAATCTTCTGGAAGAGTCGATCAAGGCGCTCGTGGGCGCCGGGCGGACGGACGAGGCGCGCGTCGTCGCCGGGCGGCTGATCGAGGTCGAGCCGAAGGCGGCGGGGGCGCATATCGTGCTCGCGCTTGGCGAGCTGAAGACCGGAGCCTATGACGCCGCCGAGGCGCGGCTCTCCCAACTCGTGCCGCAAGGGTTGAACGGATTCGTCATTCCCCTGGTGCGCGCCTGGGTCGCCGCCGGCCAGGGCGAGCCCGACAATGCGCTCGAGATCCTCTCCCCCGTCGGCCAGCAGCAGGGGTTCGAGGCGGTCTACCAGCTCAATGTGGGGCTGATCAACGAGTCGGCCGGCCGCTCGGGTCCCGCGGGCGACGCCTTCACCAAGGCTCTCGCCAGCGCTGAGACGCCGCCGTTCCGTCTGGTGCAAATCGCAGGCGGCTTTTACGAGCGCTCAGGGCAGGCGGACAAGGCGAAGGATCTCTATCGCGACTTCGCCGCCGACAATCAGGGCTCGAGCCTGCTGGAGCCGATCTTGGAGCGGATCAGCGCCGGTCAGCCGGCCGAGCCGGTCGTCGCCAATCCCGCCGAGGGTGTGGCCGAGTCCTTGTTCAACCTGGCGAGCGCGCTCAATCAGGAGCGCCTTTATGAGGCCGCGCTTCTTTATACGCGCCTTGCGCTGGACATGCGGCCCGACTTCCCCGTGGCGCAGATCCTCCTCGGCGACGTCATGGTGGCCCAGGGCCATTATGACGAAGCCACCCAAGCCTATCGGGGGGTCCAGCCCGGCTCGCCCTTCTACTGGGCGGCGCGCCTGCGGATCGCGAACAGCCTCGGCGAGCAGGAGAAGATCGACGACGCGGCGGCGGAGTTCCGGCGACTGGCGAAGGAACGGCCCGAACGCGCCGACGCTCTGACCGAGCTCGGCAACCTGATGCGCAGCCACGAGCGGTTCCCCGAAGCGGTCGAGGCCTATGACGAGGCGCTGAAGCGAATCGGCGCCCCCGACCGCCGGCACTGGACGCTGCTCTATTATCGCGGCGTGGCGTTGCAGCGCTCCGGTTCCTGGCCGCGCGCCGAAGCGGACTTCCTCAGGGCGCTGCAGCTCGAGCCCGACCAGCCGCATGTGCTCAATTACCTGGCCTATACCTGGGTCGAGCGCGGCGAGAATTACAACAACGCGCTCGAGATGCTGAAGAAGGCCGTCGCCCTCCGGCCCGAGGACGGCTACATCGTCGACAGCCTGGGTTGGGTCTACTACCGGCTCGGCCGGTTCGAGGAGGCGGTCGAGGAGCTGGAGATCGCGATCGAGCTCCGGCCCAACGATCCGGTCATCAACGACCATCTCGGCGACGCCTACTGGCAGGTGGGCCGGCGCCACGAGGCGCGCTATCAATGGCAGCGCGCGCTCTCCTTCAAGCCGGAGGAGGACCAGGTCGCGCCGATCCAGGCGAAGCTGCAGAACGGGCTCAAGAAGGACCCCTCCGACAGTTGACCCC
>DATIDB010000275.1:0-3780 GCA_035456545.1 Alphaproteobacteria bacterium
CTGGTAGGACACATCGGCCCCCATGAGGGCGGCCGCGTCATCGACGCCCTTCTTCACCACGCCCCAATAGCTGTCCGCCGACTGACCGTGCGTGACCACGGCGATCCGGACGGCCTCCTCCGCGGCGGCTGGTCGCCCCGCGCCCGCAACGCACGTCGCCGTTAGCAATACGGCGACGGCCACTCCAAGAATTCTGCGTCCCATGAGTGGGCACTCCTCTCCCTGACGATCCCCTTTCGCCTAAACCGGCTTCTTCGACGCCTTTCGGCTGTTTCTCAAAAGCCTATCGCTTCGAAATTTAATTTTCAATCCAGTACTGAGTGAAAAAAAATTACCGTGGAGGGCGATTCCAGCGGCCGAACCGGCCGGGGGCCGCACCAAATCCCCCAATACCGGATTCGATGCCGCTTCCCTGGGAATCTGGCAAGCTCGCCGGCTTGCCCCCCTGCACAGAGAGATTTGGTGCCCCCGGGGAGACTCGAACTCCCACGCCCTTGCGAGCAACAGATTTTGAGTCTGCCGCGTCTACCGATTCCGCCACAGGGGCCCTCGGGCCGAACGGGGGCGCATCATACCGGGGCGGATCGTCGGCGCAAGCGCCCCACGAGCGGGAGCCCTCACGACCTTCGCCGCCGCTCCTTGCGCCGCTGGCGGCGGAGCCTCGGCGCTGGCATGCTCGCCCCCTTCCGCGCCCCGCACCCGCCCGAGCCGATGTCGTCCGCCCCCTCCCGCTCGCTTGCCGCCGCGCTCTCCACGCCCGGCCCGCTCGTCCTCGCTTTGCTCTATTCGCTGGAGGCGCTCGCGCGCTCGCTGATGGCGACGGCGATTCCGCTTCAGGCCTATGAGCTACTCGCGGACCCGGCGCGGGTCAGCGCCCTCTTCGCCGCGGTCGGGGTCGCCGGAATGAGCCTTTCTTTCGCCATCCCCGCCCTGATCCGCTGGAGCGCGCGCCGGCACGTCTACCGCCTCGGCGGAGCGGCGCTGATCCTCGCGGCCGCGCTGATCGCAACCTCGACCGTGATGGGCCAGGCCTCGGGCATGCTCGCCCGCATCTTCGGCGTCGCCTGCCTCAACGTCACCTTCAACCTCTACCTCACCGACCTGGTCGCGCGGCGCAAGCTGGTGCGCGCCGAGCCGCTGCGCCTCGCCTTCTCGGCCGGCGCCTGGACGCTCGGGCCGTTCCTGGGCGTGTGGATGGAGAGCCGCTGGGGCATCGGCGCGGCCGCGTCGGCGAGCGCCGCCTGCGCGCTCGCGATGCTGCTCTATTTCCATCATCTGCGGCTCGGCGAGCGTATCCCCCGGGTCGCGCAGCTTCCGCCCGTCAACCCCTGGACTTCGATCCGCCGGTTCCTCAAGCAGCCGCGCCTGAGGCTCGGCTGGGCGATCCCTTTCGGACGCTCCTGCTGGTGGTCGGTGCTCTTCACCTATGGGCCGATCGCGATGGTGAGCGGCGGCGCGGGGGAACGGATGGGGGCGGCGCTGGTCTCGCTGAGCAACGCGCTGCTCTTCTTCGGACCGGCCTTCGGGAGATTCGGCGCGCGGATCGGCTTGAGGCGCGCGATCATCGCCAGCTTCATCGGCCTCAGCGCCACCACCGTCGCCGCGGGGCTCGCCGGGGATCCCTATACCGCCATGGGCCTGCTCCTTGCCGCATCGGTCTTCGCCACCCAGCTCGACGCGGTCGGCAACATCCCGTTCCTGCGCGCGGTGCGCAGCTCCGAGCGCGCCGAGATGGTGACGGTGTTCCGCACCTATATCGACCTCTCCGACCTCGCCCCGGTCGCCCTCTTCACGGTGCTCCTGCGCTGGTGGCCGGTCGAGAGCGTCTTCATCGTGACCGGCGCGGCGATGCTCCTCTTCGCGCTGGTCGCGCGCTACGTGCCGCGCGGGATGTAATTCCGTCTTGCGGAGGCCCGCGGCGGAAGGCTACAGGGACGTGGGCAAGAGGGGGACGGATGTTCCAGCGGCTCTACGATCGGACCATGTCGCTGGCGAGCCACCGCCACGCGCTGCGCGTCCTGGCGCTGGTCTCCTTCGCCGAAAGCTCGATCTTCCCCATCCCGCCCGACGCGATGCTGATCCCGATGGTGCTGGCGCATCGCGAGCGCGCCTGGACGATGGCGGCGGTCTGCACCATCGCCTCGGTGCTGGGCGGGATCCTCGGATATGTCATCGGCTATTTCCTGTTCGAGGCGGTCGGCCGGCCGATCCTCGACTTCTACGGCTACCAGGAGGAGTTCCAGCGTTTCGCCGACGCCTATAACCGCTGGGGCCTGTGGATCATCCTGATCAAGGGACTGACGCCGATCCCCTATAAGCTCGTCACCATCGCCAGCGGCGTCGCGCAGTTCGATCCCGTCGTCTTCATCCTCGCCTCGATCGCCACCCGCGGCGCGCGGTTCTTCCTGGTCGCCGCGCTGCTGCGGCGCTACGGGCCGCCGATCCGCACCTTCGTCGAAAAGAACCTGACGGCGGTTGCCACCGCCGCGCTAGTGCTGATCGTCGGTGGCTTCGTCGCGGTGAAGTATCTGTTCTAGAGCGATGAGCCCCACCCTCGCCAAGCGCTCCTGGCTGGCCCCGCTGATCCTCGCCGCCATCTCGGCGGCGGCGATCCTCATCGCCCTCGCCTCGCAGATCTGGGGCGGCTTGCAGCCTTGCGTCCTCTGCCTCTGGCAGCGCTGGGCGCATGGGGCGGCGATCGCGCTGGCGCTTCTCGCCGTCGCGGCGGCGCTCCTCGCGGGGCGTCGTTGGGCGGGGCGGCTGACGGCGCTTGCCGGGCTCGCCGCCTTCGCCGGCGCGGGGATCGCGCTCTATCATGTCGGGGTCGAGCAGCAATGGTGGCCCGGCACCTCCGGCTGCGGAGCGGGCGCGCTGACCGGCTCCAGCATCCAGGATTTGCGCGCGCAGATCGAGGCCGCGCCGATCGTCCGCTGCAGCGACATCCCGTGGTCGCTGTTCGGCATCTCGATGGCGGGGTATAACGCGATCCTGTCGGCGGCGCTCGGCCTGTTCGCGCTGGCGGCGGCGCGGACGATCCTGCGGCGGGCCTGAATGAGCGAGACGTCTTCCAAGACCGAGCGTCGGCGGCAGCTCCCGGGCGACCCCGGCCCTGAGGAGCTGGTGCGCCGCATGATCCGCGTCGACCATGCCGGCGAATACGGCGCCAAGCGCATCTATGACGGCCAGCTCGCGGTCCTGAAGCGCTCGCCGGTGGCCCCGGCGATCCGGCGCATGGCCGAGCAGGAGCGGCGCCATCTCGACGCCTTCGATGCGCTCCTGCCGCGAAGGCGCGTGCGGCCGACCGCGCTCCACCCGCTCTGGCACGCCGCCGGATTCGCGCTCGGCGCCGCCACCGCCCTTCTTGGCGAGCGTGCGGCCATGGCCTGCACGGTCGCGGTCGAGGAGGTGATCGATGCGCATTACGCCCGCCAGGCGGCGCGGCTCGGCCCCGAGGAGGGCGAGCTGAAGGCGCTGGTCGAGGAATTCCGTCGCGACGAGCTGGAGCATCGCGACATCGGGCTTGCGCATGGGGCCGAGGAGGCCGGCGGCTATCCCGTGCTGAAGGCCGGCATCAAGGCCGCCTCGCGCCTGGCGATCTGGCTCTCGGAACGGATCTAGAGCGGTGTTCCGAAAGATTGAATCACCCGCGTTGCGCATCCGGCGCGGTGATCCGCCAGGCGCGCCGCGAAGCGCGATGGCGCGGCGCATCGGGCGAGCGGGGCAACGCCGCCGTCGCCTGCCGGGGCGCAACCCCGAAGGGGCCGGGGCCTTTTGCGCCGC
>DATIDB010000276.1:0-2326 GCA_035456545.1 Alphaproteobacteria bacterium
TGGAAGACGCCGACCGCTTCGGTGACGCTGGCTGCCATGGGAGCCGCCCTCCTCTGCCAAAGACGCAGCGGATGCCCGCAGTCCCGAGGCCCTTGCGAGCCTTCGGCTCGCGGATCGGGGGAAGGTTAGCAGAAGCCGGGCGCACCCCCGCGACCCTGAAAGGAGTAGGCAGCAGGGCCTAATACACCCGGACCGTTGCCGTTCGGCACGAGAAGCGGGGGAAATCTGAAATCGACGCGACGGCGGTGCAAGCGGTGTGCGCCTGTTCTCGCTCGGCTGGCCGTTCTGCTGCGCGACGGAGGGGCCGTAACGGCGGCGCGGCCAGGTCATTCGACGTTCTGGACCTGCTCGCGGAGCTGCTCGACCGCCGCTTTCACCGCCAGCCCGATCCGCGTCAGCTCCAGATCGGCGGACTTCGAGCAGAGCGTGTTGGCCTCGCGGTTCAGCTCCTGGCAGAGGAAATCGAGGCGGCGACCGATCGGACCTCCCTCGGCGAGAAGTTCGCGCGCGGCCTCGACATGGGCCCAGAGCCGGTCGAGCTCCTCGGTGGCGTCGGCGCGCTGAATGAGGAGCGCCGCCTCCTGCGCCAGCCGCTCCTCGGAAAGCGCCGGCGAGGCTTCGAGCAGCTCCGCCACCATCTGGCGCAGGCGCTCGCGGATCGCCTCGGGCTGAATGCTTGCCGTCTGGCGCGCACGCGCGGTCAATGCGGCGATCTCGTCCAGCCGCCCGGCGATCACCTGCGCCAGCGTCGCCCCTTCGCTTCGGCGCATCTCCAGCATGTTTTCGAGGACGGCGGCGAAACCCGCGGCGACCGCCGCCTCGCGGGCCTCCCGAGTCGCGGCGTCCTCGTCCTCCTCCACGGTCTCGAGCACGCCCCGCAACGCCAGAAGCCCGTCCAGGCGCGGCGGCTCCGCCTCGATGCGGGAATCGAGCTCGCGCACCAGATCCAGGATCTGCTGCAGCGCCTCGCGGTTGATGCGGAATCGCGCCTGCCCGGCCGGCCGCGTCACCGTCAGCGAGGCGGCCACCGAGCCGCGCGAAATCCGTCGCCCGATCTCCTTGCGAAGCCGGGGCTCCAGCCCCTCGAAGCCGGGCGGCAGGCGCAGTCGCAGATCGAGGCCGCGGTTGTTGACGCTGCGCAGCTCCCAGGCGTAGCCCAGCCCTTGGGCGTCCCCGTCGAGCCGGGCGAAGCCGGTCATGCTGGTCACTGCCTGCATCCTAAAGCGCCTCCTCCCATAGCCTTGCCCCGCCATTCCGGGGCGAGGCACTATAACGGCCGCGCAACTTGAGGGGGAGCGGGTCCATGCGCAATCCACGGGCGATTCTGATCACGGGGGCAAGCAGCGGCATCGGCGCGGCACTGGCGCATCTCTATGCGGGGCCGGGGATCGCGCTCGCGCTGTCCGGGCGCGACCGGCAGCGGCTGGACAAAGTCGCGGAAAAGTGCCGCAGCTTGGGAGCCTCGGTGCTCGCCGAGGCGGTCGACGCGACCGACGACGCCGCCATGGAGCGCTTTGTCGGCGCCGCAGAGGCCTTTGCGCCGCTGGAGCTGGTGATCGCCAATGCCGGCATCTCGGGCGGCTCGGGCCTCACCGGCGAAACCGCCGAGCAGGCGCGCCAAATCTTCAAGGTCAATCTCGACGGTGTGCTGAACACCGTCCTGCCCGCGCTAAAGCATTTACGCCGGCGCCGTCGTGGCCAAGTCGCCCTGATGAGCTCGCTCGCCTCCTTCCGCGGCTTTCCGGGCGCACCGGCCTATTGCGCCTCGAAGGCGGCGGTGCGGGTCTGGGGCGAAGGGCTGCGCCCGGCGCTCGCCGCGGAGGGCATCGATCTGTCTGTCATCTGCCCCGGCTTCGTCACCACACGGATGACCGAGGGCAACCCCTTTCCGATGCCGTTCCTGATGGACGCCGAGCGGGCGGCGCGGATCGTGCAGGGAGGGCTTGCGGCGAACCGCGCCCGCATCGCCTTTCCGTTCCCCATGCGCCTGGCCGCATGGCTGCTGGCCGCGCTGCCGCCGGGCCTCACCGATCGGGCGATGGGTCGTCTGCCGGCCAAGGCCGCCATGGAGGCCTGAGGAGCGCTACTGCGAACCGTTCTGGAGCTTCCGCCATCTGGCGACGTTGCGGTTGTGCTCCTCCAGCGTTGCCGCGAAGGCATGCCCGCCAGTGCCGTCCGCCACGAAATAGAGATCCTTGGTGACCGGCGGGTTCAGGACCGCCTCCAGAGCGGCGCGGCCGGGATTGGCGATCGGTCCCGGGGGCAGGCCCGGATTGCGGTAGGTGTTGTAGGGGCTGTCCAGATCGAGATCGGCGCGGCTCAGCTT
>DATIDB010000277.1:0-11088 GCA_035456545.1 Alphaproteobacteria bacterium
CCGATGCCGGGCGACGCGCGCGAGGACATCTGGATCATCAACGAGCTAGCGCGCGGACTCGGCCTCGACTGGACCTATCGCAGCGCCAAGGATGCCTTCAACGAGATGCGGCAGATCATGCCGTCGCTCAACGGCATCACCTGGGAGCGGCTGGAGCGCGAGCATTCGGTTACGTACCCGTGCGACGCGGAGGACCAGCCGGGCCACGAGATCGTGTTCGGCGACGGCTTCCCGACCAAATCCGGCCGCGGCAAGCTGGTGCCGGCCGCCATCGTGCCGCCGGGCGAGGAGCCCGATGCGGAGTTCCCGCTGGTGCTCACCACGGGCCGCCAGCTCGAGCACTGGCATACCGGGGCGATGACGCGCCGGGCCGCGGTGCTCGACGCGATCGAGCCCGAGGCGGTCGCCTGCCTCTCCCCCGCCGATCTGCGCCGGCTCGGCATCGCGCCGGGCGACACGATCCGCGTCTCCACCCGCCGCGGCGCGATCGAGCTGAAGGCGCGGGCCGACGGCGCGCTGCAGCCGGGGCTGGTCTTCATCCCGTTCTGCTATGCGGAGGCCGCGGCGAACGTGCTGACGAACCCGCAGCTTGACCCCATAGGCAAGATTCCGGAATTCAAGTTCTGCGCGGCGAAGGTCGAGCCGGTGCAGACGAAGGTCGCAGCGGAGTGATGGATCGCGCGGGTCCTCATCCTTCGAGGCGCTGTCTCGGTGCTCCTCAGGATGAGGCCGGGACTTGAGGGCGGACGTGCGGAAGCACAAACCTCATCCTCATCCAGAGGCGCCCGCGGAGCGGGCCTCGAAGGATGAGGGTCTGCAGGGGTCCGATGAATTCGCCTCGCCCGCCTGCTACGCGCATGAAATGGACCCGGCGTATATGTGGGCCGAGCGGCGCGGGGGTTGGCTCGCCCGCGCCTTCAGCCTCCTACGCCGCCGTCGGATGCCGCGCTGACCAAGCGATAGCCGGATACCTCCATCCGCACGTTCAGCATCGGATCCTCGATTCCGCCCTGGCTCGGATCCGCGATCGTCTCGGCTGTGGTGATGAACAGATACGGCGTTCCGGACTCGATGGAATACGCGATCTTCATCAAAGCCGCCGTCTTCGCCGCAAGCTCGACCGTGACCCCCACGCGGCGCATTCCGCCTTCCTCGGCGGGAGGAAGAGGCTGGATCGATCTGATCTCGCCGCCCGCCGCCTGGACGAGGGCGCCGATGCGGTCCTGAAGCGATGCGGCGGCGAGAGCGTCGGTCTCCCCGGCCAGGAACCATTGCGGGTCCGGCTGCTCGGAGCGAAGTGCGGCCGCCTGTTCCTCATAGCGCGGGCGTGCGGCGGCGCTACGCGCATAACCCGCCGCGAGCGCGCGCGCATCTTCGATGGCCGTCACCGTCCCGTGCCAGCTTCCGGCAAGAGGCCGCACCACGACGGCGTGGAGCAGGGCGAGAGCCAGCAAGAGGAGGCTGATCGCGGCGAAGCGGCGGACCGGCTTCGAAAGCTGTGCGTGCATCGGTCAGCCTCCCTGGACCGTCGCGGTCAGGTGAAATCTCTCGGCGCGCAGCGCCGGATCGGGCATCACGGGAGAGGCGAAGTCCGCCGCCGAGAACAGGTCGGACTCTTCGATGACGGCGATCAGCGCCGAAGCGCTCGCCGAATACCCGACGAGCATGAGCTTGGAGCCCTCGAGCCGGAGCTCGGCGACCCAAGTGCCGTCGGGCAGGATTGTCGCCAGCTCGTCCAGCACGGCCATCAGGCTGGGCCCGGTCTGCTTCCGCAGGGGCAGTTCGCGGTTGCGCTTCAGGAGTATCTCGACTTCCTTGCGGAGCGTGTCGGTGGATGCCGCCTGCTCGCGCAGCTCGGCTACGCGCGCTTGCTCGCGCCGTTCGGTCAATTTCAGGGCGAGCAGAGGAAGAAGCAGCAGCAATGCCAAGCCGACGCCCAGTCCAAGTCGCGCCGCGCGGCTCTGGCCCGGCGTCTCTGCATCGCTTTCCTGCTCGCCGCGCATGAAATCGATGCCGTCCTCGCCGGCGATGCCAAGCCGCTCCGGCTTGAACCCGAGCGCCCGGGCGATCGCCAGGACCCGGTCGGCGAGCCGACGCGGGACAACCGCCAGCTCGACAAGCACACGCTTGCCGTCATCCTCGAAACCGGCGATGCGGTGACCGAAATAGACTTCAGCCGGCCGAAACGGCGTATGCCGGTCCAGCTCAAGCTCCAGCACCTCGCGCAGGTTCTCCACCACGGAGACGGGCAGGCCGATGGTCCGACGCAACACTTGCTCGGGAGCGATGCCGACCTGGATCCGCGAGCGCTTCGGGCGGATATGCGCACGCAACTGGTTCAAAGCGCGGCGGGCCTGCGCCTCCTCGTTGCGGGCGAGGCCGATTTTCGCCAGCTCTTGGACCTGTCCGCCGCGGCGACGCGTGAATCGAGCGGCCCCGTCCGCGACAACAAGCTCTATGATCTGGCCCGGACGCGCCAGGGCGCCGCGCAAGGCCGGCGGGACGCAGATCGCCAGCTCCGCCGTCCACCAGGCGAAGAAGGCCTGCGCGGGCTGCAGCATCCTTCGCAGCCTGGGCAGTAACTCCGCCAGAGTCGGCGAGAGCGGGCCAAGAGCGTCCAGTCGCACGGGCATGTTCGCCTCCTTCAACCTTCGGCCGGACGAGCCCGCCGCGGCGCGATCACCAGTTCCGGCCAGCGACGTGGATCGTCTTGCTTGAACTGGAGATCGATGCGCAGGAGACGCGGCAGGAGGGGGCTGCTCCAGCGGTCTCGCCAATCTGGCGCCTCATTGGCATTGGGGGCGCCGAAATATCCGATCGAAATCCGCTCGACATCGGCGAGGATGATGGTCGGCTCGCCGGCAGGCGGCGCCGCGAGCGCCGCCCCGGGCCGTTTCGGCTCCCAGGCGATGAGCAAGCGCCCTCCCTTATCCAGCTCCAGACGGTAGCGGCCGATTCCGCCGGCGCCGGCATGTCTCGGCAGGGGCGCGAAGAAGCTCAGCCCGTCCGCCGCGCCGACCATGCTGTCGGCTTCCGCCTCCGCCAGGTCCGACGCCTCGGAAAGAGTCCGCCGCAACAGCTCTTGCACGGCTTCGATCTCGCCGTCGCGCTCGATCCGGTCCGCCGCCGACTCCCAGGCGCGCGCACCGAAGCGCAGGCCTCCGAACAGCGCGGCGGAGACGAGCGCGAGCAGGGTGATGGCCACCAGGAGCTCGACCAGCGTGAAGCCGGCGCTGCGGCCGCTGTTTTCGCTCATCGCGCCGGCCCCAGCTTCACGGTGCGCAACGAGAGGGACGCCGACCCGGGCGACGCGACCTCCACGGTCACGTCGTAGAGAGCCAGGGCGCGATCCACCTCGGGCATAGCGTCGAGCGGGCTGCCCCGGTGGCCGATGCGGACGCTCCACAGAACGCCGCCCGATTCCCCCCCTTCGGTAAGACCCGGCGCAAGCGGCAGCTCGGGCCCGATGCGCTCCATGAGCGAGCGCGCCGCCGCCAGCGCTGCGCTCTCGGCCTCGGTGCGACGGGTCGCCTCGATGCCGCCGGTGAAGGCTTGGAGCGCCGCGGCCATCGCTACCGCCAGGATGGCGAAGGCGATCAGAACCTCCAGAAGCGCGAAACCGCCTTCGTCGCGCATCGTGGTCATCGCGCCACGGAGACCCGGCCGGTCAGCCAGTCGACGAGCACGTCGACATGCTCGTCGCGGGCGATCAGGCGCAGCCGGCCGCCGGTGGAGGTTCCGTCGCCGAAGAACAGGATGCGGCCGCCGCCGCGGGTGATCTCGGTCGAGCCGGTCAGGAGCGTCAGCCCCAGCCGCTCCGGCAGCCGATGCCGGCGCCCGGGCATCGAGACGGTGCGGCCGCCGATGTCCAGCGAGACCGCGAGATCGGCGTCGTCGCGGATGGCGCGGCTGCGCGCCTCCCGCAGGAGCGAGGCGATTTCCGAGGCCTGCGATCGCAGCGACGCCGTCGGCATCACCCGATCGAAGGCGGGCAGGGCCAGCCCGATCAGCGCCGCCAGGATGGCCATGACCACCAGCAGCTCGATCAGGGTGAAGCCCTCCGACGAGGCTGGCTTACCAGCTCGCCACATCGGCGTTCTCGCCTTCGCCGCCCGGCCTTCCATCGCCGCCGAGGGACCACAGGTCGTACTCGCCGTGATCGCCCGGCGCGCGGTATTGATAGGGCCTGCCCCACGGGTCGGTCAGCGAATCCCGGTTCTTCAGGTATGGACCGT
This sequence comes from Alphaproteobacteria bacterium, assembly GCA_035456545.1. Taxonomy (GTDB): domain Bacteria; phylum Pseudomonadota; class Alphaproteobacteria; order JAREAF01; family JAREAF01; genus JAREAF01. The sequence goes on from DATIDB010000277.1 coordinate 4,236, forward strand.
TCCAGCGCGCCACGGCCGCGGGTTTGTCGACCAGCGCCGCGAGGCCTTCGGAGGTTGAGGGATAGGCGCCGATCTCCAGCCGGTAGAGATCGAGCACGCCGCCCAGCTTCTCGAGCTGGATTTCGGCGGCCTCGCTCTTCGCTCCGCCGAGCTGGCGCATGACCTGCGGCGCGGCGATGGCGGCCAGGAGGCCGAGGATCGCCAGCACGACCAGCAGCTCCACCAGGGTGAAGCCTTCCTCGCCGAGCCGCCGCCGTCCGCTCTTGCAGAGTCCGGCGGTATCGTCACGAGCCATCTTCCTTCTCCCTCGCATGATCACATCGTCAGGTCATAGGCGCCGAGGATCGCGTTCAGCATCGTGGCCACGATGCCGGCCACAAGGAGGCCGAGCAGGATGGTGATCCCCGGGACCAGCATCGAGACGAGCCGCTGCAGCGACCGCTTGACCTCCTCGTCGTAGATATCGGCGATGCGCAGGAGCATGGCCGTCAGCTCTCCGCTCTCTTCGCCGACCTGGACCAGTTGCACCGCGAGCTTCGGAAAGGCGGCGGAGCGCGCCAGATGGGGCGCCATCCTTTCGCCCCGGCGCAGCTCCAGGCCGAGGCTGCGGATCGCGCCGGCGATCGCCTGGTTCGCGATGGCATCCCCGGCGATGCGCAGGGCGTCCAGGATCGGCACGCCGTTGCCGTTCAGCGTCCCGAGCGTTCGGGTGAACCGCGCGACCTCCGCCTTCTGGATCACCGCCCCCAGCAGGGGCGCGGCGATCAGCAGCCGGTCGCGCCGCAGCCGCCCCTCGGGGGTGCGGTTATGCGCGTAAAGGCCCAGCCCGCCGAGAACGAGGAGCGCCGAAAGCGCCCACCAGTAGCGGGCAAGGCCCTCGCCGATGGCGATGAGCGCCGCGGTGGAGGTCGGCAGGTCCGCGCCGCTGCTCTCGAAAAGGGGCCGGAACTCCGGCAGGACCACCGTCAGCAAGATGGTCAGCGACCCGACCGCGACGAGGAGCACCAAGGCGGGATAGGCGAGGGCCGAGCGCACGGTCTCCTTCAGCGCCTCGCCGTGTTCCAAGGCCTCGGCCAGGCGCGCCAGCACAGGCGCCAGCGCTCCGCCGGCTTCGCCGGCGCTGACCATGCCGACATAGATCGCCGGCAAGCGCTCCCGCTCCGGCTCCAGCGCCTGCGCCAGGCTGACGCCGCCGCGCACGGATTGCAGCAGCCGCTCGAGGAACTTGCGCAAGGCGGCGTTTTCGCTCATCTCCAGCACGAGCGCGAGCGAGCGGTCGAGCGGGAGCCCCGCTTTCAGTAGCGTCGCCAGCTCGCGCGTCGCCAGCGCCACCTCGCGCGGCGGCAGCCGATCGTGACGGCGGCCCTGGCCACGGACGATCCCGCCTTGGCTCGCGCCGATCAGCGGCTCGACCCGGATCGGCAGATGCCCTTTTCGGCGGAGGCGGTCAACGGCGGCCACGCGGGTCGGCGCTTCGAGCTCGCCTTCCAGCACCTCGCCGCCGGCGGTGGCTGCCTTGAAGCGGAAGCGAGCCATCCCTAAGAGTCCCTCGTCGCTTTGAGGACTTCTTCGATTGTGGTGAGGCCGGCGAGCGCCTTGGCCGCGCCATCCTCGAACATCCCGATCATTCCGCTCGCGACCGCGGCGGCATGCAGCTCGCGCGCATCGGACCGCTTCAGCGTCAACCGGCGGAGCGCATCGTCCGAAACCAGCACCTCCGAGATCGTGGTCCGCCCCCGGTAACCGGTGGAGTGGCAGCTCTCGCAGCCGCGCGGGCGCCAGAGCCGCACCGGCCCGCCTTCCGTCAGGCGGTCGAGGCCGAGCCCGCGCGCGAATTCCGGCAGCGCTTCCACGGGCTCGCGGCACTGGGGACAGAGCGTGCGCACCAGGCGCTGCCCCATCGCGCCGGTCAGCGTGGAAGCGAGGAGATATTCCGGCACGCCCATGTCGATCAGCCGAGCGATGCTCCCGGCGGCGCTGTTGGTGTGCAGGGTTGAGAGAACCAGATGCCCGGTGAGCGCCGCCTGGACGGCGATTTCGGCCGTCTCGCGGTCGCGGATTTCGCCCACCATCATCACGTCCGGATCGTGGCGGAGCAGCGAGCGCAGCACGCCCGCGAAATCGAGCCCGATCGCCGGCTGGACCTGGATCTGCGTGATGCCTTCGAGCTGGTATTCGACGGGGTCCTCGACGGTGAGGATCTTCCGCTCGGGCGTGTTGAGGCGCGAGAGCGCGGCATAGAGCGTCGTCGTCTTGCCGCTTCCGGTCGGGCCGGTGACGAGCACGATGCCGTGCGGCCGGTCGAGGATCGAGAGCAGCGCCTTCAGATTGGCGCCGCCGATGCCGAGCGTGGCGAAGTCCAGCGCCACCGTGTCGCGGTGGAGGATGCGCAGCACCGCCGCTTCGCCGTGAAGGCTCGGCGTCACCGCCACGCGCAGGTCGAGCGGCGTGCCGCGCACCGCCAGCTTGATCCGGCCGTCCTGTGGCAGCCGCCGCTCGGCGATGTTGAGCTTGGCCATGATCTTCACGCGCGAGATCACGGCGGGGCGCAGCCGGGCCGGGAGCACCTCCATCTCGCGCAAGAGGCCATCGATCCGGAAGCGCACCTTGAGCCCGTTCTCCGTGGGCTCGAGATGGATGTCCGAGGCGCGCGCCTCGACGGCGCGTCCGACGATCTGGTTGACGAGGCGGATGACCGGCGCCTCGCTGGCGAGATCGCGCAGGCGCTCCACATCGGTGTCGAGCGCCTCGATCTCGCCCGCGATCTCCGCCGCGTCCTCCTCCTGCGCCTCGCCGGGCCCGCCGCCGTAGAGCCGGTCGATGGCCGCCTCCAGCTCGGCCGGCACCGCGACGCGGCGGCGGATCGGACGTCCGACCGCGAGGGCGACCGCTTCTTCGACGTAGCGGTCCAGCGGGTCGGCCATGGCAACGACCAGCCCCTCGGCCGAATCGGCGATGGGCAGCACGCGCGATTCCCTGAGGAAGCGCAGCGAGAACCGGTCCTCCAGCAGCGGCCGTTCCGGATAGTCCTTGGGGGCGACGACGGGCAGGTCCAGCACCACCGCGATCGCCTCGGCCAAATCCCGTTCGGCGACGAGGCCGAGCTTGGCCAAGACCTGCAGCAGCGATTCACGGCCGTCGGCGACGAGGCGCTGGGCCCGCTCGACGCCGCGGCGGTCGATCTTGCCGAATTCGACGAGCCTTGCCGCGACGGCTTCGGACGGATCGACGGTCGGCGGAACCTCGGGCGTAGCGAGGGCTGCGGTTGTCATCGCCAGGTCAGCGCTCCATGCAGCCACACGATCCATCCGCCAAGCGCGAGCGCCGGGCCGAAGGGGATGCGATCGCCGGCGCGCAAGGTTCCGCGCCCGCGCCAAGCGGCGTGGAGGAGTCCCGCGACGCCCGCGACGAGCAGCGCGCTCGGCAACCCGGTCCATCCGACCCAGGCGCCGATGGCGGCGAAGAGCTTGGCGTCGCCGCCGCCGAGGCCGGTTCGGCCGCGCGCGCGTCGGTAGAGGAGGGCGAGCGCGGCGAGGCTCAAGAAACCGGCCGCGGCCCCGATCGCGTGCTCGGGCAGCCGCTCGGGACTGAGCGACGAGGCGGCCAGCAAGCCGCCACCGATCAGCGGCAGCGTCAGCAGGTCGGGGAGCCGCATCGTCCGCAAGTCGATCAGCGACAGGAGCAGCAGCGTCCATCCAAAGGCGAGGCCCGCGAGCCAGGCGCGCTCCGGCAACGCCGCCAGGGCCCAGAGCGCGATCGCCAGACCGGCGAGCTCGGCGCCGAGCGCCGGCCAGCCGATCGGCGCGTTGCATCGTCTGCAGAGGCCCCTCTGCGCGATCCAGCTCGCAATCGGCATCAGCTCGAACCAGCGCAGCCGAGCGCCGCAGCTTTCGCAGCGCGAGCGCCCGAGCGCCGCGCCCGATCCGGCGGGGAGCCGATCGGCGAGGAGGCACAGAAAGCTGCCGATGCAAGGCGCGGCCAGCGCGATCAGCAGGACGAGACCCGTCTCACCGTCCATTGCGGGGAAGCCACCGAAGTTGCTGTTTCCTCGACAATGACGGTTAACCCGGAAGGGTTAATAAACATTTATATGACTGCTCGACGATTTGCCGTATCCGTTGAATATTAGGTGGTACTGAAGTACTCGCTGCATGAAAGTCTTTGACGACCGGCAGAATCGCGGCATACACCAAAGGGAGCAGAAAGACCGGCCCCACAAAGTCCAGGCTCTCCAAGGAATGTCAGGGGGAAAACGGCGAATGACTCGATCGCCCGGCGCTCTCGCCGGAGCAGCGGTACTACTTTCGATGCTGGTGGGTTTGAGCGCCTGCGAGAGCAGCGGCGGCGCCGATGGGGCCGCCGCTTCACCCGTGCGAAGTGCCACCAAAGAGAAATCCGTCGGAGCTCCGGTGCCGCTTTCCACGGCGGCGGGCGAAGGCGCAGAAACAACCGCCGTGCTGTCGGGGCCGGAGATCTATCGGGGCAAGGGCGTGCCCGAGCCCAAGCGCCCGGCCGGCCAGAGCTTCGCGATCGGCGAGGGCGGCGAGATCACGCTGAACTTCGTCAATGCGGATATCCGCGAGGCGATCGACACGATCCTCGGCGATATTCTGGGCGTGACCTATGTCGTGGATCCGCGGGTTACCGGGACGGTCACGATCCGCACCACGAAGCCGATTCCGCAGACCGCGCTGCTTTCGACGCTGGAGAACCTTCTGTCGGCGAATGGCGCGGCGATGGTCGCATCGGACGGCGGCTTCAAGGTCCAGCCGATCGACGTGGCGGTGACCGGCCTGCCCCCGGCGCAAGCCGAAGCGGCCGCGGGCGCGTTCGGCATCCATGTTCTGCCGCTCAAATTCGCATCCGCGGCGAATCTGCAGGAGACCCTGCAGCCGCTGATCCCCCCGGGGCGCGTGCTGCGCATCGATACCGCGCGCAACCTCCTTGTCTATTCCGGCTCGGGCAGCGAAGCGGCGGAACTTCAGAACCTGGTCGACCTTTTCGACGTCGATTGGATGGCTGGGCGGTCCTTTGGGATTTTCCCCGTCGAGTTCGCAAGTCCGCGGGTGATCGCGCAGGAGCTCGGCGCCGTGTTCGGGCCCGTGCAGGGAGCCGCGGTCGGGACCCCCGGGGCTCCGCCGGCCGCGGCGGGCGCCGACACCGGGTCGATCCGGTTCCTTCCCATCGAAAGGCTGCGGGCGGTTCTCGCGATCGCCGGCGATGCGAGCCTCATCGAGCAGGCGCGACTTTGGGTCGAGCGCCTCGATCGCGGGCAGGAGGGAGATGGTCGGCGGATCTTCGTCTACCGTGTGCAGAACGGCCGCGCCGCCGATCTCGGGCGGGTCTTGGGGCAGCTTTTTCCGGCGACCGTGACGCAGGTCGGAACGGAAGGTCCGCGCGCGAGCCTCGCTCCCGGCCTGACTCCCACTGAGATCGGTTTCGGTGGGGTGGACTCGTCGCAATCCGTGCTCGGCGACGGCGCCGCCGCGGGCGTCGTCGGCGCGGGCGACGGCAGCCTGCCCGATGCGCTCCTCACCGCGGCGGTCGCAACGAGCCCGGCCGAGCGCAGGCCGGGCATCCAGATCGTGCCCGATATCCGCAACAACGCCATCGTGGTCTCGGCGACGCCCGAGGAGTACCGCCAGATCGAATCCGCCTTGCGGCAGCTCGACGTCACTCCGCTGCAGGTCCTGATCGAGGCGACCATCGCGGAAGTCACGCTCACCGACGAGCTGCGCTACGGCCTGCAATGGTTCTTCCATGCGGGGGACAGCAACTTCACCTTCAGCCCGCTGGCGAGCGGCGCCGTTGCGCCGATCTTTCCGGGCTTCAATTACGCGCTGACCTCGTCCAACGCGCAGGTGGTCTTGAACGCGCTGACGCAGATCACCGACGTGAAGGTGATCTCCTCGCCGCAGCTCATGGTGCTCAACAACGAGACGGCGCGCCTGCAGGTTGGCGACCAGGTGCCGATCGCGACGCAGGAGGTGCAGTCCATCGTCGATTCCGACGCGCCGATCGTGAACTCGATCGAGTACCGCGACACCGGCGTGATCCTCAGCGTCTCGCCGAGGGTCAATTCGGGCGGGCTGGTGGTGCTCGATATCGTCCAGGAGGTCAGCGACGTCGTTTCGACGACCACCTCCGAGCTGAACTCGCCCACCATCCAGCAGCGGCGAATCAAGAGCACGGTGGCGGTCCAGAGCGGGGAATCGGTGGCGCTCGGCGGCTTGATCCGCGACGGGAACAATAAGGGTGTCACCGGGATTCCGGTGGTCTCCGAAATCCCGCTTCTCGGCAACCTCTTCAAGACCACCACCAATACCCAGCGCCGCACCGAGCTTTTGGTGCTGCTGACGCCGCGGGTGGCCACGAGCCGTCAGGATGCGCGCGAGATCACCGAGGAGCTGCGCAGCCGTGTGCGCGCGCTGGCGCCGCTGGAATACCGGGTGCAGTAGGGCGGCGGCTCAATCGAGCGGGCGCCGCCATTCCAGGATCCTGAACGGTTGCGCGGATTCCTCGTCCATCCGCACGACCGCTTCGCGCCGGAACCGCGCCCCGCCCTCGCCCTTCGCTTCCGCCAGGATCCTGAATCGAGGGTCCGCTTGCTCAGCCTCGTTCATGAAGAACCGATCCACCAGATTGCGGCGCGGAATGGCCGCCTGGATCTCGGCGAAGGCCTTGCCGCGGCGCCGCTCGCGCTCCGCCGCCCCGGGCTTTCCGGGTTCCGCCGGAGCCTGCAGCGCCGGCGCAAGCTTCGCGCGCAGCGCCAGGAACCGCTCCAGCTCGGACCGGTCGATGTTCGGCACCGCCGCGAGAGCCGCCGCCTCGGCGACGATCGGATTGATCGCCG
>DATIDB010000278.1:0-2996 GCA_035456545.1 Alphaproteobacteria bacterium
GACTCCCGCCGAGGCGGTGGCCGCCTCGATGTTGGACACGGTCGGCGAAGCCTGAACCAGGCGCTTCTCGCCGGCCCGAACGCGGAGGCCGGCATGCGGTTGGACGGCGAGCTGCTCCTGATCGGCTGCGGCAAGATGGGCGGCGCGATGCTGGAGGGCTGGCTCGCCCAGGGGCTGCCGCCCGGCGATGTCGTCATCGTGGAGCCGAACCCTGAGATCGGCGCGGGACTCGCGCGGCGGGGACTCCGCTGCCTCCCCGACGCGGCGCAGGCGCCGCAAGGTCTGCGGCCGTCCGTCGTGCTGCTGGCCGTCAAGCCGCAGATGATGGATGCGGCGGCCTCGGGCGCGGCGCGCCACATCGGCCCCGGAACGCTCGTCCTCTCCATCGCGGCCGGCAAGACGCTGTCCTATTTCGCGCGCCGTTTCGGCGAAGGGGTGGCCGTCGTGCGCTCGATGCCGAACACTCCCGCCGCCGTCGGCCGCGGGATCACGGTCGCCGTCGCCAATCCGGAAGTCACGCCCGCGCAGCGCGCGATCGCCGATAGGCTCCTCTCCGCGGTGGGCGAGGTCGCTTGGGTCGAGGAGGAGGCGCTCCTCGATCCGGTGACGGCGGTTTCCGGCGGCGGGCCGGCCTATGTGTTCCTTTTGATGGAGGTGCTGGCGGAGGCGGGGATCGCCGCCGGCCTTCCCGAGGATTTGGCGCATCGCCTGGCGCGGCGCACGGTGGAGGGCGCGGGCGAGCTGTCGCGCCTGTGCGAGGACAGCCCCGCGACCTTGCGCAAGAACGTCACCAGCCCCGCCGGAACGACGCTGGAGGCGCTCAAGGTGCTGATGGCGGAGGACGGGCTCAAGCCGCTCTTCACGCGCGCGATCGCCGCCGCGGCGCGCCGCTCGCGCGAGCTTGCCGATTGAGGAGACCATGACCCCGACGCTGCGGCCCGCCGCGCGCCGCATCCAGGACCTGCTCGCCGCGCGCGGATATTCCTGCGAGGTGGTCGAGTTCGCCGAGACGACGCGCAGCTCCGCCGACGCCGCCGCGGCGATCGGCTGCGATGTCGCGCAGATCGCCAAATCCCTGGTCTTCCGCGCCAAGCCCTCGGGCCGGCCGGTGCTGGTCATCGCCAGCGGCTCGAACCGCGTGGACGAAAAGCGCATCGCCGCCGCGCTGGGCGAGGCTTTAGGCAAGGCCGACGCCGACTTCGTGCGCGACCGCACCGGATTTGCCATCGGCGGCGTCGCGCCCATCGGCCACACCACGCCCCCCGTCGCCTTCATCGACGAGGACCTCATGCGGCATGAGTGGATCTGGGCGGCGGCGGGGACGCCTTTTTCGGTTTTTCGCCTGACCCCGACGCAGCTCGTGGAGATGACCGGAGGGCGGGTGCTGACGCTCGCCGCGAAGCCGCGACCTTAATCGTTGCCGCTTCTCGGGGGCTCCGCCGAACTCAGAAAGGAGAGAAGGCGCCCCAGCGCCTTCTCCTCGAGCTGTCGCACCCGGTCCTTGGAGAGGCCGAGCTCGCGGCCGAGCCCGGCGAAGCTCGCCGCACGTTCGCGAAAATAGCGGGCCCGGATGATCGCCGCCTCGCGCTCCGGCAGCATGGCCAGCGCCTTGTCGAGCAAGCCGGACCAAAGCCTCGCATCGGCGGCCGCTTCCGGATCCGGACGATCGTCGCGCAGCGCGGGGGCTGAGGGGGCGTCGAGCGAGCGGTCCCGCGCCGAGGCGCGCGCCGCCAGCGCCGCCACCTCCGGCGCCGGCAGTCCGAAGCGGCGCGAGAGCGCCTCGTAGACTTCCTCGCCGAGGGCGTCCGCTCCTTCGCGCAACTCGGCCGACAGCCGTCGCAGCTTGAGGAAGAGTCTGCGCTGGGTCGCGGTGGTCCCGATGCGCACCAGAGACCAGGAGGAGACCACCTGCTCCTGCAAGGCGGCGCGGATCGACCACATGGCGTAGGTCGCGAGCCGCGCGCCGCGGTTCGGATCGTAGCGCCGGATCGCCTGGATCAGCGCGACCGTCCCTTCCTGCAGCAGATCGCTCAAGGGCAATCCGTAGGAGCGGTAGGCGCGGGCCATGCGCGCCACGAAGCGCAAGTGAGAGCAGATCAGGCGTTCCTCCGCGGCCGCGTCGCCGGCCAGCGCCCGGCGCGCCAGGGCATCCTCCTCCTCAGGGCTGAGGAAGGGCTGATCCCCGATCGATTTCAGAAACCGTGCATCCGCCGCGGCCAATCGCTCCCGGGGCATTCCTTGAGCCTCGTGGCGTTCCAACCGGCACTTGCGAGCGGATATGGTGGCATCGCCGCGAGCCGCGCGCAACTTGGGGATTGAGCCCGGCTTCGCCGGACCTATGATCCTTGAGGGTGGGAGGGGTCCGTAGATGGCGAAGAAGCCTGAAGCAAGCGACCGCTTGATCGACGCCGCGCTGAAGCTCGCGGCGGAACGGGGCTGGCGGGACGCGACGCTGCCGGAGATCGCGCGGGCGGCCGGCGTCTCGCTCGCGGAGGCCTATCGCGTCATGCCCTCGCGCAGCGCCGTGCTCGACGGATTCGCGCGCCGGATCGATGCGGAGGTGCTGGGCGCCGACGCCGTGGAGGAGGATTCGGTCCGCGCGCGCGACCGCCTCTTCGACGTGCTGATGCGCCGCTTCGATGCGCTGCAGCGCCACCGCGCGGCCGTTTCGGCCATCTTGCGCGATGCCTTTGGGGATCCGCTGGCGGCGCTTGCCTCGCTTCCGCAATTCCTGCGATCGATGCGCTGGATGGGGGAGGCGGCGGGCCTGCCGATGGACGGGATCGGCGGCGCTTTGCGCACCAAGGCGATCGCCGCCGCCTGGGCCGGGGCCATGCGGAGCTGGCTGTCGGACGAATCGCCCGACCTGTCCCGCACCATGGCCGCGCTCGATCAGCGGTTGAGATGGGTGGAGCGGATGGGCCTGCTCGGGAAGGCGGAGCGCGGTGGCGGCGGGGCGGGCGCTTCGGAAGCGGAAACGGGCGCGCCGGTCTGAT
>DATIDB010000279.1:0-2603 GCA_035456545.1 Alphaproteobacteria bacterium
GATTTCGCAGCGGCGGTCTTGCGCGCGCCGGTCCTGCGCGCGCTCGCCGTCTTCTTCGCCGCCGTCTTGCGGCTGGTCGAGCTCTTGCGCTTTGCCGCCGTCTTGCGCGCCGACGATTTGCGGGCGCTCTTGGCGGAGGCAGCGCGGCGGCTCGCCGTCTTGCCTCGGCTACGGGAACGGGAGCCGGTGGTCCGTGCCATGTTTCGACACTCCTTGATCTAGGGGCCGGATGATCGGCCGATGTCAGAACCGCGCCCTACTTTACTCATGCTTGTGCCGCGCGCGAGCATGGAATCGCGTGCCGACGCCCCGCTCGACCGGATTCTTTGCATCGGTGGCGTGCCGGGCGCACGGTTCGGCGTCGCTCGTCTGGCGAATCCGCCGAGAGTCGGCTAGAGAAGAAGCCCCGTCCCGTCCCTGTCCGACCATCCCCATGCGCGTGCTCGCCGTCTTCTGCCATCCCCGGCGCGACTCCTTCACCGGCGCGTTGCTCGACGCCTTCGCCGCGGGAATCTCGGAAGCGGGGCATGAAGTGGAGCTGGTCGACCTGCACCGGGAGGGCTTCGATCCGCGCTTCCGCCCCGAAGACTACGCCCAATTCCGGGCGGAGCCGATGCCGGAGGAAGTCCTGGCTGAGCAGCGGCGCGTGGACCGCTCCGACGCGCTTGCCTTCGTCTTTCCGGTCTGGTGGTGGTCCTTCCCGGCCATGCTGAAGGGCTGGATCGACCGGGTCTGGTCGGAGGGCTGGGCCTACACCTTCACGCCCGAGCGCTCCAAGGGCCTGTTGCGCGACCGTCCCGCGATCCTCCTCGGCTCGGCCGCGACCGGCGTCGCGACCTACCGAAAATACGGCTACGACGCGGCCATGAAGGTGCAGATCGAGACCGGCATTCTCGGCTATTGCGGGATCACGCGATGCGTGGCCCATATTTTCCACGACGTCGATTCCGACGCCGAGGCGCGGCGCGCCCATCTGATCCGGGCCCGCGAGATCGGGTTTGAATTCCTTCCAAGAACCGGCGCAGCCAAAGGACACGCATGAGCCAGATCGACCGCAACCGCCTGAAACCCCTCCTGGCGGCGGAGGAGGAACGCTTTGCCGCCGCGCATCCGAAGTCCAGGGCCCTGGCCGAACGGGCGCGCAAGAGCCTCCTGGCGGGGGTGCCGATGAACTGGATGGTGCGCTGGGCCGGGCGCTTCCCGGTCTTCGTGACCGAGGCCAAGGGCGCGCATTTCCGCTGCGTCGACGGTCACGACTATGTCGATTTCTGCCTCGGCGACACGGGGGCGATGACCGGTCACGCGCCGGAGGCGGCGGTGGCCGCCATCGCCCGGCGCGCGGGCCAGGGCATCACCTTCATGCTGCCGACGGAGGACGCGCTCTGGGTCGGGGAGGAGCTGCAGCGCCGCTTCGGCCTCGCCTATTGGCAGATGGCCTTGACCGCGACCGACGCCAACCGCTTCGCCCTGCGCCTTGCGCGCGCGGTGACCCGGCGGCCGAAGATCCTGGTCTTCAACTGGTGCTATCACGGCACCGTCGACGAAACCTTCGTCACGCTGGAGAACGGCCGGGCGCGCCCGCGCCCCGGCAATACCGGGCCGCAGGTGGACCCCACCCTCACGACCAAGGTGGTGGAGTGGAACGACATCGCCGCGCTCGAGGCCGCGCTCGCGCCGGGCGACGTCGCCGCCGTGCTGGCCGAGCCGGCCTTGACCAATATCGGCATTGTCCATCCCGCGCCGGGCTTCCACGACGCATTGCGCGCGGTCACCCGCAAGACCGGGACGCTGCTGATCATCGACGAGACGCATACGATCTGCGCCGGGCCGGGCGGCTACACCCGCGCCCACGGGCTTGAGCCCGACATGCTCACCCTCGGCAAGCCGATCGCCGGCGGCGTTCCGGCCGCCGTCTATGGCGTGACGGAGGAGCTTGCCGGGCGCATCCAGGCGATGAGCGACTACACCACGGCCGATACCGGCGGAATCGGGGGGACCCTGGCCGGGAACGCGCTCTCGCTCGCCGCCATGCGTGCGACGCTCGAGGGCGTGCTGACCGAGGGGGCCTATCGCCGCACCATCGCCCTGGCCGATCGCTTCACGGCGGGCGTCGAGGCGGCGATCCGCGAGTTCGGCCTGCCCTGGCATGTGACGCAGCTCGGCTGCCGCGCCGAATACTGGTTCTGCCCGGAGCGCCCGAGGAACGGCGGGGAGGCGGCCGCGGCGGTCGACGGAGAGCTGGAGCGCTACATGCACCTCGCCGCGCTCAACCGGGGCATCCTGATGACGCCCTTCCACAACATGGCGCTGATCGCCCCTCAGGCCACCGAGGCGGATATCGACCGCCATACGGCGGTCTTCCGCGAGACGGTCGCGCCGCTTCTCGGGCGCGGCTGAGGAAAGGTCCTCAAGTCGCGGCGATCCAGGCCGTCCAGGCCAGGAGCACGGCATTGGCCGTGAAGGCGGCGGGGGCGAATCGGGCGGCGAGCCGGCGCCAGCGGCGGCCCGCCGCCTCGCCCAGGAGCGCAACCGCAAACAGGCTGGGCGCGGTGCCGATTGCGAACGCGGCCATGGCGGCCGCTCCGATGATGGGATCGCCGCCG
>DATIDB010000280.1:0-7235 GCA_035456545.1 Alphaproteobacteria bacterium
AATACAGCCGCTTCGCCTCGCGCGGCTTGTTGTACATGAACAAGGCGAGGCTTTCGGGGGTGCCGTAGGCGAGCCACTCGTCGATGGTGAGGCCGTTGCCCTTCGACTTCGAGATCTTCTGCCCCTGCTCGTCGAGGAAAAGCTCGTAGTTGAAGCCCTCCGGCGGGTTGCCGCCGAGCACGCGGCAAATCCGGCTGCCGAGCTTCACCGAATCGATCAGGTCCTTGCCCGACATCTCGTAATCGACGTCGAGCGCATACCAGCGCATCGCCCAATCGACGCGCCATTGCAGCTTGCAGCGGCCGCCCGTCACCTGCGTCTCGAAGAGCTGCCCCTCCTCGTCGCGGAAGACGATGGCGCCGCTCTCGGGCCTCACCTCGACGGCCGGCGCCTGCAGCACGCGGCCCGAGCGGGGGCTGACGGGGAGGAACGGGCAGTAGCTGCGCCGCCGCTCCTCGCGCAAGGAGGGCAGCATGACCGCCATGATCTCCTCGTAGCGCTCCAGCACGCGAAGCAGCGCCGGGTCGAACCGGCCCGACACGTACCACTCGGTCGAGCTCTGGAACTCGTATTCGAAGCCGAGATCGTCGAGGAATTTGCGGAGCTGGGCGTTGTTGTGGTGGCCGAAGCTCTCATGGCAGCCGAAGGGGTCCGGGATGCGCGTCAGCGGCAGGCCGCCATGCTCGATCCCGTCGACGCCGACAGTGCCGAGATATTTGCGCAGCATCTCCTGGTTGGGGACGTTGTCCGGGACCTTCCTCAGCCCGTCCATGTCGTCGGAGAAGGCGAAGAGGCGGCTCGGCACGTCGCAGAGTCGGCGAAAGGCCTGGCGCACCATGGTCGTGCGCACGACCTCGCCGAAGGTGCCGATATGCGGCAGGCCCGAGGGGCCATATCCCGTCTCGAACAGGACATGGCCCTTCTCGGGAACCTTGGCGCCGATGCGCTCGACGATCTTGCGGGCTTCCTCGAAGGGCCAGGCGCGCGCCGCCCTCGCCAATTCCCGCTCGCTCGACATCGCCGCCGCTTCCCGCTCCGAAAAAGGAGCGTGAAGCTAGGGAAGCGGGGCGCCCCCTGTCAATTGGCCCAGCCCATATGGCCGCCGCCGTATCCCCAGCCCCCGCCCCAACCCCAGTGGCCGCGCCGGCGCTCCCGGCGCTCTTCCATCAGCTCCTTCATCTCGGCGCGCTGCTCGGGCGTGAGCGAGGCGAGGAAGGGCAGCATGACGTCGAGGGCTTCGGTCATGGACTGCATGCGCTCGCGCGTCATCTCCTCCACCCGGGCCACGATCGCGGCGCGGTCGGGATTGGGCTGCAGCGCCATGTCGAAGATCTCGCGCCGCGCCTCGCGGTGCTCCTCCCAGCGGCCGAAGCCCTTGCTCTTCATGGCCTCCATCGCCTCGCGAAGTTGCGTGCGCTGCGGATCGGTCAGGTCGAGCCGGTCGGAGAGCATTTCGAAACGGGCTTCGGGATCATGCCACATTGCGATTGCGCTGCGGGTCCAGAAGAAGCCCGCGACGAGGAAGAGGTTCAGCGCCAGCGATAGCGCAAGCAGTACCCAGGGCAGCCAAGTCTTCACAGCAAAGTCTCCATCAAGTCGGTGTCAGGCAAGAGGCCGAGCTCCGCCGCCAAATCCGTTTCCGTATCGTCGGCCAGCCATAGCGAGCCGGCCCGTCCCATCTCGAACCCGCCGAGCGCGACCACGACCACGGCAGCCGCGGCCGCGGCCACGGTGCGCCAGCCCGGGCGGGACGGTGCGACCAGCGCGGCCGCACGAGCCTCCGCCCGCTTGGGCCAGGGCGCGGCGAGCCCTCTCGACCCGGCCGCCGAGACGGCGAGGTCGAGGAGCTCGGGATCGCCCGAGAGCCTCGCCTCGACCGCCTCGCGCTCCGCCCCCTCCAGCCGCCCGTCGATCCAGGCGGCCAGAAGCAGTTCCTCTCCCGCGTCCTTGGGGGGCCGCTCCGCGGCCGCCTCGGGACGAGGGGGATGGACAGGCGACTCCTGCCTATCGGCAAATCGCCGCCACACTGCCTTGTCGTGATCGGATTCGGTCATCGGAACTCAAGCCTCGTCCTGGGATACGAGCGGTTTACCTTCCTTATCCCCGGCGAAATGCGCCCGCAGGCGCAAGATCGCCTTGTGATGGGTCGAGCGGATCGTCTGCGCATCCACGCCAAGAAACGCCGCCGCGTCGGCCACCTCCATCTCGCGGTCATAGAGCAGCGTCATGACCAGCTTCTGGCGCGGGGTCAGCAGGTCGTCCGGGACCTTGAGGCGCTCGCGCGGTTCGGCGGCGGGGACGGACAGCCGGTGCTCCGGGACGGACTCGATCGGGTCGGCCGGGCGTTTTCGGCGCAGGTGATCGATCGCCGCGCTGGTCGCGAGCACGGTGAGGAAGGTCGAGAGCGAGGCGCGCTTCGGATCGTAGCCGGCCAAGGGCCGATCCCGCCGGCAGAGCCGCGCGAACACCTCCTGCGCGACGTCCTCGGCATCGGCGGAGGCGCCCGCCGGTCCGAGGCGCCGCAGAACGGCCGCGTAGATCACCGGCCCGGCGCGTCGGACGAACCGGTCCCACTCCGCCTTGTCGCCCGCAAGCAGGCGCGCGGAATCGACCGCGCGCTCCAGCGGCGGCGCAGCCGGCGTCAGGCCCCCCTTCGGATCGCCCATGGTCATAGGGTATACGAGCAAGGGAGTTGCGACATCCCTTCCAAGCCGGCGCACGGCTATACTCAAGCGATCATGACGCTCCCCGCAGCAGCGAACGCGCGCATCGCGCCGCCGGCCGCGCCCGTGCTGGTCGCGCGGCTGACGGAGGCGCTGTGGCTCACCCCGGATGGCGAGATCGAGCGCATCCGTCCGCAGGAAGCGGGCCGGCGCGTGGCGGCGCGCGCGCCGCTGCTGGTGCACATGCCGGCGACGGCGCGGCGCCTCGGACGCGGGCCCTTCGCCGCCTATGACCTATTGGAGCTGTTCGCCTTCGTGCACCCGGCGCGCTTCTGCCTGCCCACTCCGCGCGGGGTGATCGAGGCGGTGGGCCTGCCCGCGCCCGCGAATGCCGAAGGCGAGGCGCTGGGGCTCCTCCAGGCCTCCCATCGCCTGCTTGCCGCGCTCGCCGACCCCGCGCGCCGCCCGGAGGCGGATGTCGCCCGCATCGCCTGGACCATGACGCGCGCCGGCTGGGGCTGGGGCCCCGCCGTGCTCGCGGCGCTCGGCCGCGGGCCGAGCGAAATGCCGGCGAGCCAAAGCGGCGACGGGCTGGACGCCTGGCGCGCGCTGGAGGAATGGTCGGAGCACGCGCCCGAGCCCGCGCCGGGCCATCTCCCGGTCGCACCCGCCGAGACCCGCGCGCGCCTGGCGACGCTCCTCGGCGCAAATGCCGAGCCGCGCCCGCAACAGGCCGACTACGCCTCGGCCGTGAGCGAGGCCTTCGCCCCGCGCGAGAGGGAAGGGATGCCCCGGATGGTGCTCGCCGAGGCGGGCACGGGCGTCGGCAAGACGCTCGGCTACGTCGCCCCGGCCAGCCTCTGGGCCGAGAAGAACGGCGGGGCGGTCTGGGTCTCGACCTTCACCCGCAACCTGCAGCAGCAGATCGACCGCGAGCTGGACCGGCTCTATCCGAGCCGCTCGGTCAAGGCGCTGCGCGCCGTGGTGCGCAAGGGCCGGGAGAACTATCTCTGCCTCCTCAATTTCGAGGAGGCGGTGCGCGAGCTGATCGGCCGGCGCGAGGGCGCGATCGCGCTCGGGCTGATGGCCAGGTGGGTGGCGGCCACGCGCGACGGCGATATGGTCGGCGGGGACTTCCCCGGCTGGCTTGCCGACCTCTTCGGGCGGGGGCGCACCCTCGGCCTGACCGACCGGCGCGGAGAATGCGTCTATTCCGCCTGCCCCCATTACCGAAAGTGCTTCATCGAGAAGAGCCAGCGCCGCGCCCGCCGCGCGCATATCGTCATCGCCAATCACGCGCTGGTGCTGATCCAGGCCGCGCTCGGCGAGGAGCGCGCGCAGCCCACGCGCTACGTCTTCGACGAGGGCCACCACCTGTTCGAGGCCGCCGATTCCGCCTTCTCCGCGCATCTCAGCGGCCAGGAGATGGAGGAGATGCGGCGCTGGATCCTCGGGCCCGAAGGCGCGGGCGGACGGCGGCGGCGCGGGTTGGAGCGCCGGCTCGAGGACCTCATCGCATCCGACGAAGCCTCGATCGCGATCCTGCAGACGGCCCTTCGCGCGGCGCATGCGCTCCCCGGCGAAGGGTGGCTCGAACGCGTCTCGGAAGGCCGCCCGCGCGGCGCCGCCGAGACGGTGCTGACCCTCATCAAGCGCCAGGTCGAGGCGCGCACAGACGCCGGCGCGCTCTACGACCTGGAGACCGAGACGCATCCGACCGTGCCGGGCCTGATCGAGGCGGCTTCAGGCCTGGACGAGGCGCTCGCCCGCATCGCCGAGCCCTTGACCGAGCTGATGAAACGCCTGCAGGCGATGCTGGAGGACGAATCCGCGACCCTCGATTCGCAGACGCGGCTTCGGATCGAGGGCATGGTGCGGGGCCTGAGGCGCCGGGCCGTGATCGAGCTGGGCGCGTGGCGCGCGATGCTGAAGGCGCTCGCACGCGGCACGCCGGCGGAATTCGTCGATTGGATGGGGATCGAGCGGCTCGGCCGTCGCATGTTCGATGTCGGCCTGCACCGGCATTGGGTGGACCCGACCGTGCCGCTGGCCGAAGCGGTGCTGGCGCCGGCGCACGGCGTCCTGGTCACTTCGGCGACCTTGACCGACGCCGCGGCCGACGCGGCCGGCGGCTGGGTGGATGCCGAGCGGCGCACCGGCGCGCGCCATCTGCCCGCGGCGGCGATTCGCGCCCGCATCCCCTCGCCTTTCGATTACGGCGCGCAGACCCGCACCTTCCTCATCACCGATCTGCGCAAAGAGGATGAGGGCGCGGTCGCGGCCGCCTTCCGCGTGCTGTTCCTGGCGGCGGGCGGCGGCGCTCTCGGCCTCTTCACCGCGATCGAGCGGCTCAAGGGGGTCCATCGCCGGATCGCGCGGCCGCTCGAGGAGGCGGGGCTGCCACTCTATGCACAGCATGTCGATGCGCTGGACCCCTCAACCCTCGTCCAGATCTTCCGCGCGGAGGAGAACGCGTGCCTGCTCGGAACCGACGCCATGCGCGACGGCGTGGATGTGCCGGGCCGCTCGCTCAGGCTCATCGTCTTCGACCGCGTGCCCTGGCCGCGCCCGACGATCCTGCATAAGGCGCGGCGCGCGGCGCATCTGGGCGAAGGGGGGCGCGCCGCCGACTACGACGATGCGGTCGCGCGATTGAGATTGCGCCAGGCGTTCGGTCGGCTGATCCGCCGCGCCGACGATCGCGGCGTCTTCGTGCTGCTCGACCGGATGATGCCCTCGCGCCTGCTCGCCGCGTTTCCCGAAGGCGCCGAGCCGCGCCGCGTCGGCCTTGCCGAGGCGGTGGCCGAGACGGAGGCGTTCCTCAAGCCCGGCCGCTAGACGCCCTTCGAGCCCGCATGCGCGAACTCCCAATAGAGCTCGCGCGCTCTGGCATAGACGGGCCCCGGCTGGAGGTGCCGCTGCTCGATCCGCGTGGCCGGCAGCACCTTGCCGTAGTTGCCGGTTGAGAAGACCTCGTCGGCGTCCAGCACGTCTTGGAAGGTCAAGCTGCGCTCATGCACTTCGAGCCCCGCGCCGCGCAGGAGCTTGATCACGCGCTGGCGGGTGATGCCATTGAGGAAGGTCCGGTTCGGCACCGGGGTGTGCACAACGTCGTCCTTGGCCATGAAGAGGTTGGCCGTCGCGAACTCGGCGACATTGCCGATCGGGTCGAGCATCACCGCGTTCTCGAAGCCTTTGCCCTTGGCCTCGCGCTCGGCGCGGCCGGAATTGGTGTAGTGGCAGGCGGCCTTGGCTTCGGTCGGCGCGACCTCGGGGCCCGGCCTGCGGAAGCTGGAGAGGCAGGCGCTGAAGCCATTCGGCTGCGGCAACTGCGACTCCGCGACCGAGAGCACGAATTGCGTGGTGTCCGGGTCGGGCGCGAGGAAACCATCCTCCGACCACGCCATGGGCCGGATGTAGAGCGCGGCGTCCTTCGGGAAAAGCCGGACGCCGTCCAGCGCCAGCTCGATCAGCTCCCCGGCGGAATAGGGGCAGCGCATGCCCAGGGCCTCGACCGACCGCACCATGCGCGCGCAGTGCCGGTCCAGATCGGGCGTCACGCCCTCGAAGGCGCGCGCGCCGTCGAAGACGATAGTGCCCATCCAGGCGCCATGGCTGTAGGCGGTGATGAGGGGCGGATTGCCCTCCACCCATCGACCGTCGATGAAGTGTCGCCGCATTCTCGGAGACTCCGTGGGAGGGCGCGCCTATCGCGCGAGCCCGCCCGCCGGGTCTAGCATGGCCGCGCCGGGAGCCGCAACCCGCGGCCCGGTCGCGGGTCGCGTCAGTCGTTGGCCTTGATCATCGCCTGATAGATGCGCCAGGCGCATTCGACGCTGACGTCCCCCGCACGCGCGCCGGAGGCAAGCATCGCCGCGGTCGGCTTCGCGGGCACGGTGACCAGACCCGCCTCGCCGATCGCGTCGACCACGTCGAGAGCCATCTGGAGGGCCTTGCTCTTTTCCTGTCCTGCCGTCTTCATTTGGATTGCGCCCTTGATGATTGACTGTACCAACCAATAAACATGCAAAGCCCGTGCCAGGTTCGTCTGTTACCTCATTCGAGTTTGATTTCGCCGACTACCAAGCGATCTTTTTTCCACTAAGACGCTGGAAACGATCCAAGATGCCGCGCTCCTAAAGTTTGAACGGCATTCGATTTGCTTTTTGCCAATAAAAATCGTGCCTACCACCGTATGCGAACCAGATTGCAATTTGCAATATGCAACTCCTTGACGGTCGCAATTTGCAAATTGCACTGTTCGAGCCGATCCGCGAGGCTGCGCCGATGATGCGCCTCCTTCGCCTGTTTCCGGCCGAGACGGCTCATGATCTTGCCGTGGGAGCGCTCTCCCTTCTGCCGGCGGGGTCCCCCCGCTCCGACCCCGAGGTCTTGCATTCGACGGTCTGCGGGCGCGACCTTCGAAACCCGATCGGCTTGGCGGCGGGGCTGGACAAGGACGGCAGGGTCATCGCGGGCCTCGCGCGGCTCGGCTTCGGGGCGATCGAGATCGGCAGCGTGACGCCGCGACCGCAGGCCGGCAACCCGCGGCCCCGCCTCTTCCGCCTGCCC
>DATIDB010000281.1:0-2336 GCA_035456545.1 Alphaproteobacteria bacterium
AGCGCTGGCTGGAGCGGGTCTGGCTGCCAGAGGCCAGGGATCTCGCCCTCGACCAACTCTATCGCGCGCTGGACATACTGGCCGAGAACGGCGACGCGATCGAAGAGGAGGTGTTCTGGCACGGCGTCGATCTGTTCAAGCTGGACGTCGACCTGGTCTTCTACGACGCGACCACCGCCTGGTTCGAATGCGATGACGAGGACGTCGCGCCCGGGAGCTGGCGCGGCCTGACCTTCGCGCCGCTGAGGAAGCGCGGGCACTCCAAGGAAGGCCGCGACAACGATCCCCAGGTGATCATCGCGCTCGCGGTGACCCGGGACGGCGTGCCGGTACGCTCCTGGGTGCTGCCCGGCGACACGGCTGATGTCACCACCGTCGAGCGGATCAAGGAAGACCTTCGCCAGATGCGGCTCGGCCGGGCGCTGTTCGTCGGCGACGCCGGGCTCTACGCCCGGACCAATCTCGCCGAGCTGAGTCGAGGCGCCGGCCGCTACATCCTGGCGACGCCGATCGGCCGGGTGAAGGAGATCAGAAACGAAGTCCTGAGCCGCCCGGGACGCTACGCCCAGATCACGCCGAACCTCCGCGCCAAAGAGGTGATCGTCGGCCAGGCGAGCGGCGCCGGCGCTACATCCTCTGCCTGAACGCCGAGGAGGCCGCGCGGGAGAAGTGCCATCGCGACGAGATCCTGGGCCTCCTGCAGGTCGAGCTCGACCATCTCGCCAGCGATCATCCCAAGGCTGCGTGCCACCTGGTCGCTTCCAAGCGCTTCGGCCCGTACCTGGCGCTCGACGCTGAGGGTCGGCCCTTCATCGATCGGGCCAAGGTCCGCCGCGCCGAGCAGCTCGACGGCAAGTTCGTGCTGACCACCAACGACGACACGCTTTCCGCCGCCGACATCGCGCTCGGCTACAAGGGGATGTGGATCATCGAGGCCTGCTTCCGCAGGCTGAAGACGACCGGGCTCGGGATTCGCCCGATGTTCCATTGGACGCCCAGGCGGATCGTCGCGCACGTGAAGCTTTGCGTGCTGGCGCTGATGATCCAGCGGGCGGCCGAGATCGCGACGGAAGCCCCCTGGTCGCACCTCGCCGATGTCCTCGAGCGCCTCAAGGCGGTCCGCTACACCGCCGAGGGCGAGACCATTGTTCAGGCCAGCCGGATCACCCCCGAGCTCGCGGCGATCCTGAAAAAGCTCGACATCTCAAAGCCCAAGCCGATCCTCGCGGTCGGCTGATCCGGCCGAGAACGCTCCGGGCGGTAGGCACACGCCTTCGGCCCACCCCCGCCAAAGCTCTGAAATCACGTCCCGATTCCAAGCCGTTCACCACCGACCGCAAACTCGGGGCAGGGCGAGCACTACGGAGCCTCCGCTCCCGGGCCCACGAGGACACCTGCCGGCGCCGCCTGGCCGGAGCGCCTGGGCGGCGCGGAGGTCTTGCGGCCCCTACGGGCAGGGGTTAGATAAACCGCGCCTCGACCGGGCCGCGGCGCGCCCGCGCTCGCCAGGAGGGATGCCGGAGCGGTCGAACGGGGCGGTCTCGAAAACCGTTGTACGCGCGAGCGTACCGTGGGTTCGAATCCCACTCCCTCCGCCAGAACAAAGACTTAGCGGCGCGCTCATCCACCGTTAAGCCTTTCTTGGCACAAATTGGTGCACTCAGCTTCCCGCCACAGCGTGGGGGAGCTGATCCATGGCAACGATCCATCGGCGCGGGGCGCGCTGGCGGGTTCAGGTGCGGCGGCGCGGGCTGCCGCCGCTTTCAAAGACTTTCGGCAAGCATGAGGACGCGGCGCGCTGGGCGCAGACGGTCGAGGGCCGACTTGCCGTCGACGATGTCCTCGATCTGGGCGAAGCCCGGAGGACGACTCTCGGGGAGGCGCTGGAGCGCTATCTCGCCGAGGTGACTCCTTTGAAGAAGGGAGCAAAGCAGGAGCGCGTCCGCATCCAGGCCTGGCTGCGCGATCCGCTCGCAAGGCGATCACTTGCCGCGATCCGATCGATGGAGATCGCCGCCTGGCGCAATGAGCGCGTCGCGGCCGGCAAGGCGCCAACGACGGTGAGGAACGCCCTCACCATCATCAGCCAGGTCTTTCAGGTGGCGGGGACCGAGTGGGGGATGCAGGGCCTGCAGAACCCCGTGCGGGGCGTGCGCATGCCGCGCTCGCGCCCGGCCCGGGAGCGCCGCCTCGAGCCGGGCGAGGAGGAGAAAGTGCTGGCGGGTTGCGATGCCGCCGGGCAACCGGTGATGCGGCCCATTGTCATCTGGGCGCTCGAAACCGCGATGCGGCAAGGCGAGATCCTCTCGCTCGAAGCCCGAAGCATCCGCGGGAAT
>DATIDB010000282.1:0-6190 GCA_035456545.1 Alphaproteobacteria bacterium
AACGCCGCCAGGGCGCGCAAGAGCGAGGTGCCCCCATGCGATCCCGGCCCATAGACAAGGGACGGACGCAGGATGACCCAGTCCAGATCGAGCGCCATCAGGCGCCGCTCGGCGGCATGCTTGGTGCGCGCGTATTCGGTCCCGGCGGAGGGATCGGCGCTGATCGCGGAAAGATGGATGATCCGCCGGCAGCCGGTCCCGACGCAGGCTTGGTAGAGCGCGGCCGGAGCCCGCTCATGGATCGCCGTGAGGCTCTGCCCCCGCCCGGACTGCAGAGCGCCGGCGCAGTTGACCACGGCCTCGACGCCCCGCAGCAGCGGTCGCCAGCCCTCCGGGTCCACGAGCGCGTTGAGGTCGGCGCGCACTGCCTCGATGGGCGGGAACCGACGTCGCAATCGAGCCGGGTCCCGCACCGCCGCGCGGACCTCATGCCCGTCCGCAAGCAATCGCGCCAGAACGCGTGAGCCGATGAAGCCGTTGGCGCCGAGAAAAAGGATGCGCATCCGCCGCTAAACCATTCGCTGTCGCTGGAGTTTAGCGGATCGTGGTAGAACTCCGAAGGGGGAGCGCGGCTTGCCAAACTTGCGCCGCTTCGGCCGAGCCGCTATCGCTCTCTGCCCCGCCTCGATCGCCGCAATTCAGGACCGAAACCATGCCAAGCGCCCAGCCCTTGACCGTCGCCATTGCCGGGCTCGGCACCGTCGGCGCGGGCGTCATGCGCCTCCTGACGGAGAACGCCGCGCTGATCGGCAGCCGGGCGGGGCGGCCGATCCAGGTGGTGGCGGTCTCGGCCCGCGACCGGACCCGGGATCGAGGCGTCGATCTCGGCCCGATCGCCTGGTTCGGGGATGCCCGGGCCATGGCCCGGGAGGCGCCGGCGGAGGTCTTCGTCGAGCTGATCGGCGGGTCCGACGGGATCGCCCGCGCGGCCGTCGAGGCGGCGCTGGAGCGGGGATGCTCGGTCGTCACCGCGAACAAGGCGCTGCTCGCCCATCACGGCGGCGCGCTCGCGCGCCTCGCCGAGGCCAAGGGCGCGGCCCTGTCCTACGAGGCGGCGGTCGCGGGCGGCATCCCCGCGATCAAGACCATCAGGGAAGGGCTCGCCGCCAACCGGATCCAGAGCGTCTACGGCATCCTCAACGGCACCTGCAATTACATCCTCACCGAGATGCGCAAGAGCCGCAGAGCCTTCGCCGAGGTGCTCGCCGAGGCGCAGAGGCTGGGATATGCGGAAGCCGATCCCGCCTTCGACATCGACGGGATGGACACCGCCCACAAGCTTGCGATCCTGGCCAGCCTCGCCTTCGGCGCGGAGGTCAACCTCGCCGGCGTGCATGTCGAGGGCATCCGCGCCATGAGCCCGATCGACATCGACTATGCCGACGAGCTCGGCTTCCGCATCAAGCTGCTCGGCATCGCCCGCCGCACCGAGCATGGCCTTGAGCAGCGGGTGCATCCCGCGATGGTGCCCGTCGGCGCCTCGCTCGCCCATGTCGACGGCGTGTTCAACGCGGTGGTGACCGAAGGAGATTTCGTCGGCCGGACGGTCATGGAGGGGCGCGGCGCGGGCGCGGGACCGACCGCTTCGGCCGTGGTCGCCGACCTCATCGACCTCGCCCTCGGCGACCGGCGGCCGGCATTCGCGGTTCCGGCCGCCGAGCTTTCCCGCGCGTCCGCCGCGCCGATGGATCGGCACCGCGGCGCCTACTATGTCCGGCTCATGGTGTTGGACCGCCCGGGCGTCATCGCCGACGTCGCCGCGGCGCTGCGCGACGAGGAGGTCTCGATGGAGGCCATGCTCCAGCGCGGCCGCGATCCCGGCGAAGCGGTGCCGGTGGTCCTGACCACGCATGAGACGGAGGAGGCGCGGATGCGCCGGGCGCTGGGGCGCATCGCACGACTCGATTCCGTGCTCGAGCCGCCGCATATGATTCGGATCGAGGCGATCTAGCCTCGCCCGAAAGCGGGTCTCCCGCCGCGCCTTCGCCGCACCTTAAGGGTATCTCCCAGCCGATCCTGGATAGGATCACACTGGAACCTGCCGTTGTGCACGGCCGCCTGGTTCACCCCGAGATCGGCTGCCGCACCCCGTGAGCGCATCGCCAATCGACGGCTGGATAGGGAAGCCTCGACTCTCCGCCGTCCGCCGACGGCTGATGCGGGCCGGTTGCGCGGCCGCGCTGACCTTCGCCGCGGCCGGATGCGCGCTGATCTCCACCGGCGCCTATGTGAACCAGCCCGCGCCCGAGCCGGAGGCGAAGGGGCCGGGGACCATGATCGCCACCATGGCGGTGCCCTGGCATCTCGACTTCCAGTGCAATGGTCGCACCGAGCCCTGCCCCACGCCCGAGCAGGCGGCCGCCTGCCGCCGCTGGCTCTATTACGGAGGGGAGGGGGACCCTTGCGCCGACATCCCGCGCGATGCGGATTTCGTCGGCCTCACGCTCTCGGGCGGCGGCACGCGCTCGGCGGTTCTCTCGGCGGCGATCATGTTCGAGATGCAGCGGCTCGGCATCCTGCGCAGCATCGACGTCATCTCCTCCGTCTCCGGCGGCTCGCTCACCGCGGCGCTCTACGCGGCAAGCTGCGACGCTCCGCAGGATTGCCAGCCGAATGTCTCGGAGGGGGACCGCATCTATTGGCGCGAGCGGGAGGTCTTCCTGAAGCTGCGGCACAACTTCATGGGCGATTGGGCGCTCTCCCTCTTCGCCAATCCCGTCAACGTCGCCCGCTACATGGTGACCTATTTCGATCGCAACGACGTGATGGCCGACGCGCTCGCCGATCGGCTCTATACGCGCTCGACCGGCTTCTTCTCCAGCAATGACGGCCTGACCTTCGCGCAGCTCAATCCGATGCGACCGAACCTCATCCTGGGCGCGACGGACGTGACCACGAGCTCGGAGCAATACGGACTGCCCGGCCGGTGCTTCCAATTCACCCTGGAGCATTTCCAAGGCCCCGGCCGCAGCCGCATCGAAGGGGAGCGGAACATCAATTCCGATCTCGACGGCTACCCGGTCGCCTATGCGGTGATGGCCTCGAACGCCTTTCCCGGCCTGTTCCAATACGAGAACCTGCGGGACTTCGCCCCGCAATCGGACGGCCGCACCCGCTATCTCCATCTGGCCGATGGCGGCATCCGCGACCAGGTCGCGCTGGTGCCGATCAACAGCATCCTCAAAGGCATGCTCTCGCCCACCGGAACCCTCGCGGACAGTTGCGACGTCAGCCGCGGGGAGGACGACCGCAACGAGCTCACCATCATCGACGGCAGCCGGCGGATCACGGTCTTCGTGGTCGATGCCGCCAACCCGCCGCGCGGGGGCGATGAGTTCGACCCCGATGCGCGCTTCGGCTTCCTCGATTACCTGCCGCTCGGAAAGGCGCTGGATGCGGTCGACACCATCATCGACGACCAGCGCGCGCTGCGCGGCGCGGAATTCGTCGAGACGCGCGCGAAGCTCACCCGCGCCTTGGGCGGCGATCCGCGCTGTTGCCGCGTCGTCGTGTTCACCGTCCACAACTACCTCAAGCGGCTGGGGCCGAGAACGCGGCCCGAGGTCTACAACTATGCGATCGAGCAACTCGATCCGACCCTGTACATGAAGATCACGCGCGAGATGCCGATCGGCCTGAACGTGAACCAGGGCGATCTGTGCGCGCTTCGCCAGACGGCGCGGCTGCTGGTGGGCGCCATGTCCAAGGAGCTGTGCCGCGAAGGGCGCCTGCTCGATACCGGCATCGCCTGCGATCCCGCCCAGGTCCGGCCGGCGGGCGAGGAATATTCCTGCGCGCCGCCGTCCTAGTCCCGTCGGCGGCCGCATTCCTGTAGGATGGCTTGCCCGTTTCGGCGATCCCGGATGGTCGGAACGGGAGGACAACGAAAAACACAGGTTCGGGGGAGGCCATGAACAGCAGCAAGACTTCGGTGATGGACCGCAACCTCGCGCTGGAGGCGGTGCGCGTCACGGAAGCCGCGGCGCTCGCCGCCTCGCGCCTGATGGGGCGGGGCGACGAGAAGGCGGCCGACCAGGCGGCGGTCGACGCGATGCGCCGCGCGCTCAACGGGCTCGCGATCCGCGGCCGGGTGGTGATCGGCGAGGGCGAGCGCGACGAGGCGCCGATGCTCTTTATCGGGGAAGAGGTGGGAGCCGGCGAAGGGCCCAAGATCGATATCGCCCTGGATCCCCTGGAGGGCACGACCATCACCGCCAAGGGCGGCCCCAACGCGCTCGCGGTGGTGGCCATGGCGGAGGAGGGCGGGTTCCTCAACGCGCCCGATGTCTATATGGACAAGATCGCGGTGGGCGGGGGCCTGCCGGACGGCGTGGTCGATCTCGATGCCCAACCCGCGGAAAATTTGCGCGAGCTGGCCAAGGCCAAGAAGGTGGATATCTCCGATATCGTCGCTTGCATCCTCGACCGCCCGCGCCATACCGAGCTGATCGCGAAGGTCCGCGCCTCGGGCGCACGCATCATGCTGATCTCGGACGGGGACGTCTCCGGCGTGATCGCGACCTCGCGGCCCGAGAGCGGCGTCGACATCTATATGGGCTCGGGCGGGGCGCCCGAAGGCGTCCTCGCGGCGGCGGCGCTGCGCTGCATCGGCGGCCAGATGCAGGGCCGCCTCATCTTCCGCAACGAGGACGAAAAGGCGCGCGGCCGGCGCTGGGGCCTGACCGACCTCGACCGCAAATACGCGCTGCTCGATCTTGCCAAGGGCGATGTGATGTTCGCGGCGACGGGGGTCACCGACGGCACCATGCTGAAGGGCGTGCGCCGGTTCCATGCCGGGGCGACGACGCATTCGATGGTGATGCGCTCCAAATCCGGCACGGTGCGGGTGATCGAGGCGACTCACAATTTCGAGCGCAAGACCGGGTTCGACCCGGTTGACCGATAGCCCCGAATCGGGCGATTCAGAAGCCAGAAGTCAGAAGTCAGAAGTCAGAAGTCAGAAGTCAGAAGTCAGAAGAGCCTCATCTGACTTCTGTGATCTGACCTCTGACTTCTGAATAGGGGGACCGGGACATGGCGGCGGTGCTGGGCGTCGAGCGGTCGATCTGCGGCCGGCTCTGGCGGGACCGCCTGGACGATTGGAGCCTCGCCGCCGCTCTCGCCCAGACCCATGGCCTGCCGGAAATCGTCGCGCGCGTGCTCGCGGCGCGCGGAGTGACGGCGGAGCTGGTCCAGACCTTCTTGAAACCGACGCTGCGGACGCTTCTTCCGGACCCCTCCCAGCTCAAGGACATGGATGTCGCGGCCAGCCGCCTCGCCCGCGCGATCGAGGCCGGCGAGAGCGTGGCGGTGTTCGGAGATTATGACGTGGACGGGGCCACTTCCGCGGCGTTGTTGCACCGGTTTTTCAAGGCGGCGGGACGCCCGCTGCGGCTCTATATCCCGGATCGGATGAAGGAGGGCTATGGCCCGAACGCGCCGGCCCTGCGGCAGCTTAAGGCGGAGGGCGTGTCGCTGGTCGTGACGGTCGATTGCGGCATCACCGCCTATGGCCCGTTGGCCGAGGCCGCCGAGATCGGCCTGGACGTGATCGTGGTGGACCACCATGTGGCGGAGCCGGAGCTGCCGCGCGCCCATGCCGTGGTCAATCCGAACCGGCTGGACGAGGGCGGCTCCTTACGCCAGCTCGCGGCGGTCGGCGTTGCGTTCCTGCTGGTCGTGGCGGTCAATCGCGCGCTGCGCCGGTCCGGCTGGTGGAGCCAGCCGAGGCCGGAGCCGGACCTTCTCCAGTATCTCGACCTGGTCGCGCTCGGGACCGTCTGCGATGTGGTGCCGCTGACCGGACTGAACCGCGCGCTGGTGGCGCAAGGTCTCAGGGTTCTGGCGCGGCGCGGCTCCACGGGCCTTGCCGCGCTCGCCGATGCGGCGCGCCTCAAGGAGCGGCCCGGGACCTATCATTGCGGATTCCTCCTCGGGCCGCGGGTCAATGCCGGCGGGCGGGTCGGCGACGCCGATCTCGGCGTAAGGCTTCTTACCGCCGAGGATCCGGGCGAGGCGGCGGCGCTTGCCGAGCGCCTGGATCGCCTGAACGAGGAGCGGCGCGCGCTCGAACGGGCGATGCTGGAGGAAGCGATCGCCGAGATCGAAGCCGCGCCCGATCCGGGGGCGAAGCTCGCCTTCGTCGCCAAGGAGGGCTGGCACGCCGGGGTGATCGGCATCGTGGCGAGCC
>DATIDB010000283.1:0-2849 GCA_035456545.1 Alphaproteobacteria bacterium
GATGGTGACCAGGACCTGGCCGCGCTTGTCGCCGGCCTCGACCGCCTCATGGGCGCGTGCGATCTCCTCCAGCGCAAACCGGCCGGCGATGGGATGGGTGAGCGCGCCCGCCTCCAGCGCACGGGTGAGGTTGGCGATCGATCTCGCCCGCGCCTCGGGGCTGAGGATGTAGACCAGAACGAGGCGCAGCGTCACCGCCTTGAACATCAGCGGATAGAAGGGCAGGGCGGGCGTCGGCGCGGCCATCGAGGCGTAAGTCGCGATCACGCCGTTTTCCTTGATCGCCGAGAGGCTGGTCTCCAGATTGCCGCCGAACTCGACCTCGACGATGCGATCCACGCCCGCCCCGCCGGTCGCTTCGCGCAGGCGCTCGGCGACCGGCTCGCGCTTGTAATCGATGACGATCTCCGCGCCGGACTTCCGGCACGCGGCGAGGGTCTCGGGCCGCCCGGCCGTGGCGATCACCCGCGCGCCCGCCCATTTGGCGAGCTGGATCGCGTAATGCCCGACCGCCCCCGCGCCGCCGGTCACGAGCACCGTCTTGCCCTGAAGCGGCCCGTCGGAAAAGAGGCAGGCTTCGGCGGTCATGGCCGGAATGCCGAGGCAGGCGCCGGCCTCGAAGGGAATGCCCTCGGGCAGTCTCACCGCCTGCTCGGCGGGCAGTGCGATTTTCTCCCCCGCCGTCCCGAATGGCCGCCGCCATTGGCCATTCCAGAGCCAGACCCGCTCGCCGATGCGCGCCTGGTCGACCCCGGGTCCCACCGCCTCGATCGATCCCGCGCCGTCGCTGTGCGGCACGATGCGCGGGAAGGCCATGCCGCCGCGCGCGCCGGCCCGGCTCTTCACGTCCGAGGGGTTGACGCCCGACAGGCGGACCCGCACCCGCACCTCGCCGGGGCCGGGGACCGGATCGGGCATCTCGCCCACCGCCAGGACCGACTTCGCGGGGCCATTCCGTTCGTACCAGGCTGCCTTCATACTGGGAGCGGCTCCTCGGCACATGGGGTGCGACGCCGAAACATAGCAGCCGCGCCGGGCGTGATTTGAATCAAAGCGCCGGGTTGGCATCTGTAGGCGTCATGGGGGTGTGCGATTTTGGAGGTCGGAATGGAGAACTTCACGCCAGGCTCGGCGCTGATCGGGGGCGCCGTCATCGGGCTGTCGGCCGTGCTGCTGATGGCGTTGCTGGGCCGGATCGCCGGGATCAGCGGCATCGTGCGCGGCATCATCGGTGCGGCGGCGGGAGAGGCGGGCTGGCGCACGGCGTTCCTCGTCGGGCTCGTGGCGGGGCCCGTGCTATGGGGCGCCGTGGGAGGTGCGGTGCCGCCGGTGGAGCTGGCGGCGGGGCCGTTGGTGCTTGCTGCGGGAGGGCTCCTGGTCGGCGTCGGCACGGCGATCGGCGGGGGCTGCACCAGCGGACACGGGGTCTGCGGCCTGGCGCGCCTGTCGCCGCGCGCGCTGGTCGCGACGCTGACCTTCATGGCGGTCGGCGTCGCCACCGTCTTCCTCACCCGGCATGTGATCGGAGGCTGACCCATGAAGAAGATTCTCGCCGGCTTCGCGGCCGGACTCATCTTCGGCATCGGCCTGACTATTGCGCAGATGACCAATCCGGCGAAGGTGCTGGCCTTCCTCGACCTGTTCGGCGCCTGGGACCCGAGCCTCGCCCTCGTCATGGGCGGCGCGGTCGTCGTGACCTTCGTGGGCTTCCGCCTGCTGCGCACCCGCACCGCCCCGGTCTGCGACACCGCCATGCAATGGCCGACGGCGACCGCCATCGATGCGCGGCTCCTCGGCGGGGCCGCCTTGTTCGGGCTCGGCTGGGGCCTGGTCGGGCTCTGCCCCGGTCCCGCCATCGCCGCGCTCGGCATCACCCCGGAGCGGACGGCGCTTTTCGTCCTTGCGATGGTGATCGGGATGTCGCTCGTGCGCTGGTTCATCGAGCGCCGGCCGGTTACGGCGGCGTCGGTTTGATGTGGGTGACCTCGCCCTTCGAGGCTCGGCTATCGCCTCGCACCTCAGGATGAGGACGCGCGGCGGTGAGGACGCGGGGAGGCGGAACCGGTCTTCCTCATCCTGAGGCGCCGCCGACAGGCGGCCTCGAAGGATGAGGATGCGGCGAGGCGGAACCGCGGCGCCCCGCCCACTCTGAGACGCCGTGCCGCTTTCTCCGGCGGTGCGGCGCGGCGTATGCTCGAAGGCCCGTCCTCCACCCCCTTCGAGGAGACGTGACGTATGGCGGCCGAGCTTCCCTCCAGCGCGCGCGTGGCGATCATCGGCGGCGGCGCCGTCGGATGCAGCGCGCTTTATCATCTTGTCAGGCTCGGCTGGACCGACGCGGTGCTCCTGGAGCGGAACGAGTTGACCTCCGGCTCGACCTGGCACGCCGCCGGCAACTGCCCCAATTTCTCGACCAACTGGGGCATCATGAAGCTTCAGCATTATTCGACGAAGCTCTATGCCCGCCTCGGCGAGGAGGTCGGCTATCCGATGAACTACCACGTCACCGGCTCCATCCGGCTCGCGCATACCGAGGACCGCATGGAGGAGTTCCGGCACGTGGTCGGCATGGGCGGCTATCAGGGCGTCGACCTCGCCATGATCGGTCCCAACGAGATCAAGGACCGCTACCCCTTCATCGAGCTGCACGACATCGCAGGCGGGCTCTGGGACCCGACCGACGGCGACATCGACCCGGCGCAGCTCACGCAGGCGTTTGCGAAGGGCGCGCGCGATCTGGGCGCGCGCATCGTTCGTTTCTGCCCGGTGACCGGCATCCGCCGCGACAGGAGCGAGTGGGTCGTCTCGACGCCCAAGGGCGAGATCCGCGCCGAGATCGTCGTCAACGC
>DATIDB010000284.1:0-2853 GCA_035456545.1 Alphaproteobacteria bacterium
GTCACCATCGAGGATGTGGGCGGCGCGGGCCTCTTCCTCCTCTCCGATCTCGGCGCGGGCGTGACGGGCGAGGTTCACCATGTCGATGCCGGCTATCACGTGGTCGGCATGATGGCGACCGATTCGGCCGCCGAGCTGGCCGAGCTCCTCGCCGGCTTCGAGGGCAAGGAGTAGGACCGCCGCCATGGCCGGTAACGGCTTCGGCCACCTCTTCCGGTTCATGACCTGGGGCGAGAGCCACGGGCCCGCGATCGGCTGCGTCGTCGAGGGCGTGCCGCCCCTGATCCCGCTCGCGGAAGGGGACATCCAGAAATGGCTGGACCGCCGCCGACCGGGTCAGTCGCGCTACACCACGCAGCGGCGCGAATCCGACCGGGTGCACATCCTCTCCGGCGTGTTCGAGGGCCAGACCACCGGCACGCCGATCGCCCTGGAGATCCAGAACGAGGACCAGCGCTCCAAGGATTATTCCGAGCTGAAGGACCGCTTCCGCCCCGGCCACGCCGACTACGCCTACTGGGCCAAATACGGCATCCGCGACTGGCGGGGCGGCGGCCGCTCCTCGGCGCGCGAGACCGCCACGCGGGTCGCGGCGGGAGCGGTCGCGCGCAAGGTGCTGGAGCATGTGCTGGAGCGGCCGGTCACTATCCGCGGCGCTTTGATCCAGGTGGGGCCGCATGGGATCGACCGCGCCCGTTGGGACTGGGCGGAGATCGAGCGCAACCCCTTCTGGTCGCCGGACCCGGCGGTGGTGCCGGTCTGGGAGGCCTTCATCGACGGCTGCCGCAAGTCCGGCTCCTCGACCGGGGCGGTGATCGAAGTGGTGGCGGAAGGCGCGCCGGCGGGTTTGGGCGCGCCGATCTACGACAAGCTCGACGCCGATCTCGCCAAGGCGATGATGAGCATCAATGCGGTCAAGGGCGTCGAGATCGGGGCCGGCTTCGGCGCCGCGCGCCTTTCCGGCGAAGAGAACGCCGACGAGATGCGCATGGGCCGGGACGGCCATGTGCGCTTCCTTTCCAACAATGCGGGCGGCATCCTCGGCGGCATCTCGACCGGCCAGGACATCGTGGTCCGCTTCGCGGTGAAGCCGACCAGCTCGATCCTCAACCCGCGCCGCACGGTGACGGCCGCGGGCGAGGAGGTCGAGCTGTCGACCAAGGGCCGCCACGACCCCTGCGTCGGCATCCGCGCCGTGCCGGTCGGCGAGGCGATGATGGCCGTGGTGCTGGCCGATCACCTCTTGCGCCATCGCGGGCAGATCGGAGCCTTCCCCGAATGAGGGCGCTGCGTATCCTCATGCGTATCGTCGTCGGCATCCTGGCGGCGATCGGCCTCCTCGCGGTGCTCCTCGCCGCCGGCATCGGCGCGCTCGGTTGGCGCGTGGCGACCGGCGAAGACAAGTCGGTGCCGAAGGAAGCGGTGCTGGTGCTCGACCTGCGGCAGGGCGTTGTGGAGCGTGCGCCGGCCGGCCTTTTCGGCGGGCTAAACGGCGAGGTCGTGCTGCACGAGGCGCTGGCCGCGCTCGACGCCGCGGCCGAGGATTCGCGCGTGACCGCCCTTGTGGCGCGGCTCGGCGGCGCGCCGATCAGTTTCGCGCATGCGCAGGAGCTGCGCGCGGCCGTGCGCGCCTTCGCTCAGTCGGGCAAGCCGACCTACGCCTTCGCCGAAAGCTTCGGCGAGACCGGCGATCCCAACGCCGACTACCTCCTCGCGACCGGATTCTCCGAGATCTGGATGCAGCCGTCCGGCGAGTTCGGCGCCGTCGGCGTCCTGATCCAGCAGCCCTTCGTGAAGGGACTGTTGGAGAAGCTCGGGGTGGAGGCGCAGCTCGACCAGCGCCGCGAATACAAGGGCGGGGCCGATACCTTCGTCGCCGCGGAGATGTCGGCCGCGCAGCGGGAGAATCTCGGGCAGCTCGCCGGCTCGCTGCGCTCTCAGCTCGCGCGCGCCATCGCCGAGGGGCGCAAGCTTCAGGAGCCGGAGGCGCTGCGCCTCATCGATACGGGTCCGCATGGCGGGCAGGAGGCGCTGAAGGCGGGGCTGATCGACCGGCTCTCCTACTGGACGGACCTGGTCGCCATGCTCGACGAGACGGGGGACCGGGGGATCGACATCGCCGACTACGCCGCGGCCATCCCCGCGCCGCCGGAGCAGGCGGCCGGGCTTGCGCTCATCCTCGCCTCCGGCGCGATCGTGGGCGGCAGCGTCGATCCCTTGTTCGGCGAGGAGGTGACCGCGGCGGACGATCTGGTCGAGGCGATCCGCGAGGCGGCTGAGGATGAGGCCATCGCGGCGATCCTCTTGCGCATCGACAGCCCCGGCGGCTCCTATGTCGCCTCGGACACGATCTGGCGCGAGGTGGTGCGCGCCAAGGAGAGGAAACCGGTCGTCGTCACCATGTCGGGCGTGGCGGCTTCCGGCGGCTACTTCATCGCCGCGCCGGCGAGCGCGATCCTCGCCGATCCCGGTACGGTCACCGGCTCGATCGGCGTCTATGCCGGCAAGTTCGTGCTCTCCGGCCTCTGGGACAAGCTCGGCGTGACCTGGGACGGGGTCGCCGGCGGCGAGAATGCCGGGATTTGGAGCGCGAACCAGCCCTTCACGCCCGAGCAATGGCGGAAATTCCAGGAGCTGCTGGACCGCACCTATGCCGACTTCCTGACCAAGGTGCGCGAGGGGCGCAAGCTCGACGCCGACAAGGCGGAGGCGGCCGCGGGCGGGCGCATCTGGACCGGCGAGGACGCGTTGAAAGCGGGGCTGGTCGATCGCATCGGCGGCCTGGCGGAGGCGGTCGCGACGGCCCGGGAGCTGGCCAAGATCCCGCCCGAGCGCGCGACGGCCCTGGTGCCC
>DATIDB010000285.1:0-4240 GCA_035456545.1 Alphaproteobacteria bacterium
CCCGCGGGAAAGGTGAGGATATCGCCAACCCGCACCAGGCGATGCGGCTTCGAGACGAGCTCGCGCCCGAGCCGCAGCCGCCCCGATTCGCAGAGCCGCGCCGCCGCGTCTCGGGTCTTCGCAAAGCGCGCGTGCCAAAGCCACTTGTCCAGGCGCTGGCCCTCCGACGCCGCCGTCACCGGCCGCTCCACAAGGCGCCGAGCGCCGCGAATGGCGACTCGGGCCGGGCACGTCCGCGTCGAGCGCGCCCTCTCTTCATCGCGCCGCGGGTCCTCAACCGCCAGAGCGTCGTGCCGTCCGGCCGCATGTCGGCCCGGGCGCCCATCGCGACGAGCGCGGCGGCGAGAGCCGTCTGCCCGCCGGCGATCCGCGCCAATTCCGCAGTTGGGGCGAAGGGTCCCTGCCGTCCGATCGCATGCGCCGCATCGGCCAAGGCCTCGAAGGCGTCGATCCGGAACAGATGCGCACCCGCCCGGCGATAGCCGATCGACCTGTGGAATTCATCGGGCTGAGGTCCATGCGCCGGCATCCGCTTGCGCCCGGCCTTGGGCAGCTCCGGCGCAGGGCGCCCGGCCTGCACCGACCAGAGCAGCGCCCGCGCGCGAACCGCGCCGGGCGTCAGGATTCCGCTCAGCCAGACATGCTCGCGTCCGATTCGCAGCCCGAGCCGGTTCAGGCGTCGCCGGTCGGCTCGACCAAGGCCGCCCAGAAGATCCTCCGTGTCGGCTCGGGAAAGCGTGCCGAGCGACTGCCGCAGCCGGAAGACGAGGCCCCGCGCAGCGCCGCTCTCGCTCGCCTCGCCCAGGGTCACCAGAGGTCCGAGCTCGCGGCCGAGCCAGCCGTCGAGAAAACGGCTGAGGCGCGAGCGGATCGCCTCGCGCGCGCCGGCTTCCAGGAATTCCGCCCTCAGCGGCTCGATCCTCGGCTGCAGAGGCGCCCCGGACGGAAGGAGCCGGGCGATGGCCGCGCCGCGCCAGGCGATGCGCCCGTCGGGGCTTAGCGAAAAGGCCGAATCCGGGTCCTGCTCGAGGGATCGGAGCCGCTCGGGAATGCTCGCGGCCACGGCCCGGCGCGCGGCGGCGAGGACCGGCCGCGCCTCGCCCTCGGCGTTCTCCGGGGAAAAGCCGAAACCCTCCAGCCGGCCCACATAGTGCCCCTCGACCAGGACCTCGTCCGCACGGTTGACGGCCGAGAGCAGGGCGCCGCCCTCTTTCAGCCGGCGCTGCAAGACGGCCTGCCGGCGATCGACGAAGCGCTGAGTAAGCCGCTCGTGCAGCGCGTCGGAAAGCCGGTCCTCGATGGCGCGCGCGCGCTCCTGCCAGGCGCCCGAATCGATCAGCCAGTCGCCGCGATGGGAGATGTAGGTCCAGGTTCGGATATGGGCGATGCGCTGCGTCAGCGTATCGATGTCGCCCTGGTCGTCGTTCAGCCGCTCGACCTGGCGCGCGACCCAGTCTTCGGGCAAGACGCCGGCGGGGCCGATCAGATGCCGGAACACCTGGCTGAGCAGGCGGGTATGCGCCTCGGTGAGGATCTTCCGGAAATCCGGAATCTGACAGACCTCCCAGAGCAGCCGGACCGCCGCCGGCCCCCGCGCCAAAGAGAGGATTTCAGGGTCGCGCGCGAGCGCGGCGAGCGCCAGATGATCGTCCGCCTCGCGCATGCGGATCAGCGCGCGGTCGGGCGGCCGAGCCTCCAGATCGCGCAGCAGCGCATCGACCGAGCGGAAGGACAGCTCGCGGTTGCGCCAGTAGAGGCTGGCGAGCGCCTCGAAGCGGTGGTTCTCGACGGCGTCCACGACATCCGGCGCGATCTCGCCGATCTCCTCGGTCGTCCCGAAGCTGCCGTCATTCATATGCCGCCCGGCGCGGCCGGCGATCTGCGCGATCTCGGCCGCCGACAGCCGACGCGGCCGGCGGCCGTCGAACTTGGCAAGCTCTGCGAAGGCGACATGGTCGACATCCATGTTGAGTCCCATGCCGATCGCATCGGTGGCGACGAGGTAGTCCACCTCGCCGGCCTGGTACATCGCGACCTGCGCATTGCGCGTGCGCGGGCTAAGCGCGCCCAGCACCACGGCCGCGCCGCCGCGCTGGCGGCGGATGCGCTCGGCCAGCGCGTAGACGTCGGCGGCGGAGAAGGCGACGACCGCGCTGCGGCGCGGCAGCCGCGTCAACTTCTTCGGGCCGGCATAGGTGAGGGTCGAGAAGCGCGGGCGCTGCTCGAAGCGCGCGTCGGGCGCGAGGCGGCGCAGGAGCGGCCGGATCGTGTCCGCGCCGAGGAACATGGTCTCCTCCAGCCCGCGGGCGTGGAGGATCCGGTCGGTGAAGACATGGCCGCGCTCGGGGTCGGCAGCGAGCTGCACCTCGTCGACGGCGAGAAAGGAGACCGGCCTGTCGAGCGGCATCGACTCCACGGTGCAGACGAAGTATCGGGCCTGAGGGGGCACGATCTTCTCCTCGCCCGTGACCAGGGCCGCGGCGCGCGCGCCCTTGAGCGCGACGATCCGGTCGTAGTTCTCGCGGGCCAGCAGCCGGAGCGGAAATCCGATCATTCCGCTGGAATGGCCCAACATCCGCTCGACGGCGAGAAAGGTCTTGCCGGTGTTGGTCGGGCCAAGGACGGCGGTCACCCGCCTTTCCAGTGGCGGAGGCATGGGGATCAAGATCGGGTCTTGCCGCGCCGATTGCAAGCGCCGGCCGAGGCCCCGGCGGGCTTGCGC
The DNA here is from genome assembly GCA_035456545.1 of Alphaproteobacteria bacterium. Taxonomy (GTDB): domain Bacteria; phylum Pseudomonadota; class Alphaproteobacteria; order JAREAF01; family JAREAF01; genus JAREAF01. The sequence goes on from DATIDB010000285.1 coordinate 2,723, forward strand.
GCCCGCGGGAAGCCGCTCATATACGGCGGTCAGGAGGGATCAGTCGGAAGTGCCAGCCATGTCCGAGCAGAAACTGCAGTTCCAGGCCGAGGTCAGCCGGCTTTTGGACATCGTCGCCCATTCGCTCTACAGCGAGAAGGAGATCTTCCTCAGGGAGCTGATCTCGAACGCCTCGGACGCCTGCGACCGGTTGCGCTACGCCGCCCTGACCCAGCCCCATCTCCTCGCCGACGACCCCGATCTCAAGGTCCTGGTCTCGATTGACCGCAAAGCCGGCGCCATCGCCGTGGCCGATAACGGCATCGGCATGAACCGCGAGGACCTGGTCGAGAACCTGGGCACCATCGCGCGCTCGGGCACCGCGGCGTTCCTCTCGCAAGTGCCCGCCGATGAGGCCAAGGGGGTCAGCCTGATCGGCCAATTCGGGGTCGGCTTCTACTCCGCCTTCATGGTGGCGGAGCGGGTCGAGGTGTTCAGCCGCAAGGCCGGCGAGGAGCAGGGCTGGCGCTGGGCCTCCGAGGGGCAGGGCTCATTCACCGTTGCGGAGGCTGCCGTGCCGGCGCGCGGCACGCGCATCCTCCTCCATCTGCGCAAGGAGGACCGGGAGTTCCTCGACGCCGACCGGCTGCGCCGGATCATCAAGACCTATTCCGATCACATCGCTCTTCCGGTGGTGCTGGTCGAGGGCGAGAAGACCGAGACCGTGAACGCCGCCTCGGCCCTCTGGGCGCGTCCGAAAACGGAGATCGCCGAGGAGCAGTATCGCGAGTTCTATCGGCATGCGGCGCATGCGGCCGACGAGCCCTGGCTCACCTTGCATTGGCGCGCGGAAGGAAAGCTCGAATATCGCTGCCTCCTCTTCGTGCCGAAGGCCAAGCCCTTCGACCTCTTCACGCCCGAGCGCAAGCCGCGCCTGAAGCTCTACGTAAAGCGCGTCTTCATCACCGAGGATTGCGAGGAGCTGGTCCCGCCCTATCTGCGCTTCCTAAAGGGCGTCGTCGATTCCGAGGACCTGCCGCTCAACATCAGCCGCGAGATGCTGCAGAACAACCCGCTCCTGGGAAAGATCCGGGCGGGCATCGTCAAGCGCACCATCTCCGAGCTGCAGAAGAAGGCGGGATCTGAGCCGGAATCCTATCTGGAGTTCTGGGAGGCCTTCGGCGCGGTCCTGAAGGAAGGGCTTTATGAGGATGCCGGGCAGCGCGAGCCGCTTCTGAAGCTGGCGCGATTCCGCACGACGGCGGGCGAGGGCTGGGCCTCGCTCGACGACTATCTCGGCCGCATGAAGCCGGGTCAGGAGGCGATCTACACGCTCTCGGGCGAGGAGGCCGACGCCTTGCGCAAGAGCCCGCATCTTGAGGGCTTCCGCGCGAAGGGCGTCGAAGTGCTGCTGCTGACCGATCCGGTCGACGAGTTCTGGATTCCGGCGATCGGGTCCTATGAGGGCAAGCCGTTCCGCTCGGTGACGCGCGGAAGCGCCGATCTCTCGAAGATCGAAGGCGCCGCCGCCGAGGCGAA
>DATIDB010000286.1:0-8669 GCA_035456545.1 Alphaproteobacteria bacterium
CCGGGACCTAGACGCTCAGCCTGCCACCAGCTTGTGCAGCCGGTGGTCGAGGGGCGCGAGCGCGGCCTGCGCATCCTTGTAGATGGCGAAAAGATCCGAATAGAAGCGGCGCCGATCAGGCTCCGGCTCCGCGCGATCGGCGATGCGCACGCAGCGGGCGACCGCCTCCTCGGGCGTCGCGAACGCCCCTGTGCCGATCCCGGCGAGGAGCGCCGCGCCGAAGGAGGCGTCGCCGTTCTCCGGCTTCTCGATCATGAGCCCGGTGATGTCGGCGATGATCTGCCGCCAGGTGGCGCTGCGCGCGCCCCCGCCGATCAGCCTCGTCGCGCCGAATGAGAGGCCGAACCCCTTCGCCGTCTCCAGGAGGTCGCGGATCGAGAAGGCGATTCCCTCATAGAGCGCTCGGGCGAAATGCGCCTGGCCGTGCCGCATCGTCAGGCCGATGAAATCGGCGCGCAGGAACGGGTCCCAATAGGGCGCCCGCTCGCCCTGCAGATAGGGATGGAAGATAAGGCCATCGGAACCCGGCGGCACGGCGGCGGCGAGCCGGTCCATCTCGGCGAACGCGGCCGCGCCGTCTCCGCCGGGCGCCAGGAACATCCGGTCGCGCAGCCAGCGATGGGCCGAGGCGCAGGAATTGGTGCCCGTCGCGAGGTAGTACATGCCGGGAAGGATGTGCGGATAGCAGGAGATCGGCGGCTTGACGACCGGCCCCTCGGTGGCCAGGAAGAGCACCCCCGCCGTCGCCAGCTTGATCGCGGCCATGCCCGGCCGCGTCGCGCCGACGCCGAAGAACTCGACCGTGGTGTCGTTGCTGCCGCAGACGACCGGCGTTCCGGGTTTGAGCGACAGCGCCGCCGCGGCCTCTCGCGTCACGCCGCCGACCACGGCCTGCGGCTCGACCACCGGCGGAAGCGTCTCCATCGGCCAATCGATGAGCGCGGCCAGCTCCGGCGACCAGGCGCGGCTGCGGTTTTCCCCCATCAGCGCGCCGATCACATCGCTGAAGTCCGTCTCCCAGGTGCCGGTGAGGCGAAAGCGCAGATAGTCCTTGGACAGCATCAGCTTGCGCGCGCGCCGGGCGGCCTCCGGCTCGTGGCGCTTCAGCCAGAGCAGCATGGCCAATGTCCAGGTGGGGTTCACCCGGTTCAGCGAGGCGGCGATGATCGCCGCGCCGGCGCGCTCATGCAGCTCCTTGGCCTCGGCGGCGCTGCGCTGGTCGGACCAGAGGATCGCCGGACGGATCACCCGGTCGCTGCCGTCGAGCAGCACGGGGATGTGCGCCCCGCCGCTGACCCCGATGCCCAGCACCTCCTCCGCGCCGATGCGGGCCTGGGCGAGCGCCTGCGGCAAGGCGCGCGTGAGCGCGCCCCACCAGCTCTCCGGGTCCTGCTCGGCCCAGCCGAAAGCGGGAATGCTGGTCTCGATCGGATGGGAGGCCTCGCCCAAAAGTCGCCCATCCGGGGAAACCGCGGATATCTTGACCCCGCCCGCGCCGAGATCGATGCCGAGAAGCGCTGTCGGGGCCATGGGAGTTCGTCCTTCCTTCCGCGCCGGGGCGAACGGCGGGCGCGCGCCATTCGTTTATGGCAGAGGAGGGGCGCTTTCCTCAACCTGCCGCGCCGTGGCGGCTCCAGCGCGGCGCATGCTAGAGTTGATGCCTCTCGCGGAAGGAGTTCCGAGGGTTCCATGGCCGACACGGCGCTGGCCCAGCTCGACGACAGCCTCACCGGCGCGCGTGTACCGCTGGAGGAGGTTCCGGTCATCGATTTCGGGCCGTTTCTCGCCGGGAGCGCGGCCGAGCGCAAGCGCGTGGCCCTCGAGATCGGCCGCGCCTGCCGCGACATCGGCTTCTTCTATGTCGTCGATCACGGCGTGCCGCTGGCGCTGATCGAGCGTGTCTTCGCCGAGGCGCGGCGCTTTTTCGCGCTTCCGCCCGAGCGCAAGGCGGAGATCGCCATCGAGAAGTCGCCCTGCCACCGGGGTTGGTTCGCGCTCGGCGGCGAGAATCTCGACCCGGCGAAGCAGAAGGAAACAGGCGACTACAAGGAGGGGATCAAGATCGGCCGCGACCTGTCGACCGACCATCCCTTGGTCAAGGCTGGCCTGCCCCTGCATGGCCCCAATCAGTGGCCGAGCGGCCTGCCCGGCTGGAAGGAGACCATGCAGGAGGGCTACGGGGCGCTCAGCCGCCTCGGCCGCGAGATCATGCACGCCTTCGCCCTGGCCCTCGAGCTGCCGGAGGCGCATTTCGACCGCTGGCTGACCGGGCCGATGGCGACCTTGGGGCCGCTGCACTATCCCCCGCAATCCGGCCGCATCACCGAGGCCCGGATCGGGGCGGGCGCGCATACCGATTTCGGCTGCCTCACCATCCTTGCGCAGGACCCCGTGGGGGGACTGCAGGTGCGCAACAGCGCCAAGCGGTGGATCGATGCGCCTTACGTGCCGGGCAGCTTCGTCGTGAATATCGGCGACATGATGGAGCGGTGGACCAACGGCCTTTTCGCCTCCACCCAGCACCGGGTCATCAATACGTCCGGCAAGGACCGGTATTCGCTTCCGTTCTTCTTCGACCCCGATTTCAACGCCGACCTGACCGTGCTCGAAACCTGCACCGGGCCGGGCAATCCGCCGAGATACCCGCCGACCACCGGCGGCCAGCATCTTCTGGACCGGATCGATGAGACCTTCGGTTATCGCACCGAGGGCGAGAAGGAGTAGGAAGTCCGCCCCCGCGGCGACGGGGGCCCTCAATTCTTCGGAGAAGTGGCGCAGCCGCCGGCCGCCCTTCTCCAGCGAAGGAGGGTAGCCATGACCGTCGAAGCCATTCTGAAGCAGAAGGGGACCCGGGTCTCGACCATCGGCAGGGACGCCACGGTCGCCGCGGCCGCTCAGCGGCTCCATCTCGACCGCATCGGCGCGCTGGTGGTCACGGAGGGACCGCGCGTCATCGGCATCCTATCCGAACGGGACATCGTCAGCGGAGTCGCCCGCCAGGGCCCCCTTGCGCTGGAAAAGCGCGTCGAGGAGCTGATGACCTGGCCGATCGTCACCTGCTCGCGCTCCCAGGGAATCAAGGAAGTGATGGGCCTCATGACCCGCCACCGCATCCGACATCTTCCCGTCGTCGAGGACGAGGCGCTGCTCGGCATCATCAGCATCGGCGACGTCGTCAAGCACCGTTTGGAGGAGTTGGAGATGGAGGCCGGTGTGCTGCATGATCTGATGATTGCGCGAGGCTGAGCGGCGCCGAGGGCGAGTCGTTCCGGCGGCCGGCCGAGCCAAGGCCCATGGGAGAGGGCGATGGAGAGTCCGTACCTCTATTGGGCAGCCGCGGTTGCGATCGCGGCGGTGCTCATGATTCTGCTGTTCTCGACTTATGACGGGGGCCTGGTCGGCGGCTGAGCCGTCCGCCTAGCCGCTTTCGCGCCGATGGTCCGGCGGAACCGGGCCGCAAATCGCGCCGTTCCCCATGCTGTCGCACCGGATGGGGATCGGCTGAGGTGACGGATTCCACGGCCCTGGTGACGGGTGGCGCCGGCTATATCGGCAGCCACGTCGCCTGGGCGCTCCGCGACGCCGGATGGCGCGTCGTTGTGCTCGACGACTTCTCCACCGGCCGGCGCGGGCTTGCGCCTCCTTCCGCACGGATCGTTGAAGGGGATGTCGCAGACGGCGCGCTGGTCCGTCGGCTCCTCGCCGAGGAGCGGGTCGAGGCCGTGCTGCATTTCGCCGGCTCGGCCGTCGTCCCCGAATCCGTCTCCGATCCGCTCGCCTATTACCGAAACAATCTCTCAGCCGGCATCGAGCTTATTCGGGCCTGCCTGGCGGGCGACGTGAAGCGGTTCATCTTTTCCTCGACGGCGGCCGTCTATGGCGAGCCCGAGGAGGTGCCGGTTCCCGAAAGCGCGCCCCCGCGGCCGGTCAACCCCTATGGCCACTCCAAGCTGATGCTGGAGCAGGTGCTGCGCGACGTGGACCGTGCGCACCGATTTCCGTATGTCGCTCTGCGATATTTCAACGTCGCCGGAGCCGATCCGGCGGGGCGCTCGGGTCAGTCGGGGCCGAAATCCACCCATCTCATCAAGGTTGCTTGCGAAGTCGCGGCCGGATTGCGCAAGGGGATGGAAATCTACGGGACGGACTACGACACGCCGGACGGAACCTGCATCCGCGATTATATTCATGTGACGGACCTCGCCGATGCGCATCTCAGGGCGCTCGAGCACCTCATCGCCGGTGGGCCGAGCCTCACCCTCAATTGCGGCTACGGTTTCGGATTCTCGGTCAGGGAAGTGCTGAAGGTCGCCCAGCAGGTCGCGGGTCGCCCGATTCCCGCGCGTGAGGCCCCGCGCCGCCCCGGCGATCCGGCGCGGCTGGTCGCTGAGCCCGGGGCGCTGAAGGAGCGCTTGGGCTGGCGCCCGCGGCACGATGACCTTAAAACCATTGTTGCGACGGCCCTTGCCTGGGAGCGGCGGCGGGCAAGCGAGGAGAGGGTGGAAGCGGGCCGACAATTGCCATGACCAGCAGCCTGCTGGAGTTGTCATTCAAACTGGCGCGCATCGGGGCGGCGCTGTCGCTCGCGATTACGGTCGCGGGCACGCTGACGCCCGCCGAGGATCTGCCGTCCGGCCTTCCCCCCGACGTATTGCTGCACATCGTCGGCTTCGGCGTGCCGACGCTCTTGGCGGCGTTTTCTACCCGGCGCGGCCGCGGCTTCCTCAGGGCGGTCGCGATCATCGCGCTGGCCGCGGTCGCCAGCGAGCTTGCGCAGGCATTGATCCCCGGCCGCACCGTCTCGGTCTTCGACCTCGCCGCGAACCTCGTCGGCATGGCGCTCGGCGCCGCGCTCGGTTGGGCGTTGCAGCGCCTGTTCCTTGGCCTGGCCGTCGCTCCGAGCGGTCAGTCCTGAAGGACCTGTCGATAGTTCTGGAAATTCTCCAAAGCGCGCCCCGCGCCCCGCACCACGCAGGTCAGCGGATCCTCGGCCAGCGTCACGGGAAGCCCCGTGCTCTGCCGCAGGACGATGTCGAGGCCCCGTAGGAGGCTGCCGCCGCCGGTCAGGACGATTCCCTTGTCGACGATGTCGACGGCCAGCTCGGGCGCCGTGTTCTCCAGGGCGAGCCGCACGAGGTCGACGACCGCGCTGACCGGCTCGGCCAGAGCCTCGGCCACCTCGCGCTCGCTGATCGCCAGCGACCGCGGCACGCCGGTCAGGAGATCGCGCCCGGCGATCTCCAGCACCGCGCCGCTCCCGTCCTCGGGCAGCAGCACGCCGCCGATTTCCGTCTTGATCCGCTCCGCGGTCGCCTCTCCGATCAGCATCCGGTGCTCGCGCCGGATATAGGCGCCGATCGCCTCGTCCATGACATATCCGCCGACCGGGATCGAGCGCGAGAAGACCGCGCCGCCGAGCGAGAGCACGGCGACCTGCGTGGTGCCGCCGCCGGCATCGATGACCATGGAGCCGGTCGCGCGCTGCACCGGCAGATCGGCGCCGATGGCGGCGGCCATCGGCTCGTCGATCAGGAACGCCTCCCGCGCGCCGGCCTCGATCGCCGCCTCCTTCGTGGCGCGGCGCTCGACCGCGGTGGCGCCGGACGGGACGGAGATCACCACGCGCGGCTGGGCGATCCTGCGTCGGCTGTGCGCCTTGCGGATGAAGTGCTTGATCATCGCCTCGGCCGCCTCGAAATCGGCGATGACGCCGCTGCGCAACGGTCGGATGGCGCGGATGTTGCCGGGCGTCCGCCCGACCATCTGCTTGGCCTCCTCGCCGACGGCGAGCACGCGGCGTTCTCCGCCCTGCTCGATGATGGCGACGACGGACGGCTCGTTCAGCACCACGTCGCGGCCGCGCACGTAGACGAGCGTATTGGCCGTGCCGAGATCGATCGCGATGTCTTCCGAAAGGGCGCCGAACAGACGCGAGAGCATGGCCGGACGGGCACTCCGAAATGGTTCCGCCGCGACGGGCGACAGGCCGCTAAGGCGAAATTCGAAGGCTAAGGGACCGACGAAACCGAGCCGGTCCTATTTTCAAGAGAGGCCGTCAGGCGGCGGCGCGATGCGCCAGGAAGCCGCGGATGCGGCTGGCCAGGGCCGAGGGATCCGGCCGCAGCCCGGAGGAGCCGCCGAAGAGCATCTGCGCCTCCTGATGAGAAATCTCGAAGAAACTCGCGACCGCCGCCCAATCGCTGCGCTGGCGGTATTCGGGCCGGCATTCCGCCACGCTCTCGCAGTCCTCTAGTCGGAGTCCTTGCGCTCGGAACCACGGATCGGTGGCCGCCCAGGCCACCGCGCAGCCCTTCCCGAAGCCGAACCACCGGGTCAAGGACAGCCTCTCGGCGGGGAGCGTCTCAACGAAGTCCGCCAGCATGGACAGTCGATCGCGGCCGGTCGCCACATGGCAACTGACGCCCAATGGTGATCTCAAGCGCATCTCTAACCTCTCGAGGGGGACGAGCCGGTCAAGAGCCGCTCGCATTGCAGCAACGCTTCGGGCTCGCTGCCGTGGCATTGTTGATCACCGCCAAGCGCCGATGCAAGCAAATGACAACCCTTTTGTGCTAAGGTGTAACCGATCGATTCTCCTGCCGAGGAGGCGAGTGGCTCCATGCAAGGATCGCGGCGCTTACCCCTTCTGATCGCGGCCGTGGCGGTCGTCGCGCTCGCGGCCTGCGCGCCGCCGCGTTTCGCCTCTCCGCCAGGCCCGCAGGCTTATCGTCAGGGCTGGCACGAGGGTTGCGCCGACGGTTACGCCGTGGCCGGAAGCCCTCTCTACGCCTCCAAGCTCGAAGCGGCGCCCCCGCCCGCCGAGATGGCCTACGAATCCGGATGGCAGGCGGGCTACAACCATTGCTATGCCAGCTATGGCCGCATCCAACGCGGCATTCACGTGCTCTTCGCGCCGAGCTGAAAAGTAAAAGCCCTTTAACCAACAGCCCCCATCCTGCCGGTCCGAACAACGCAAGCTTCGGCCGGCACGATGTCCAGAAGCCAGCCCCGATCTCTCTCTCAACAAAGCTCGCTCCTGAGCGAGACCGCCTCGGCCGCGGCGCTCGCCGGCGCCGTCCTCTTCGCGGTGCTTGCCGCCTTCTTCCTCTCCGGGGTCATCCTGCGCCGGGGCGCGACGCCCGATCTGCCATGGCTCGAGGCGGCTGGACACTGGATCCTGGACAACGGGCGACTTCCGGCGAGCGACCCGTTCTCCTGGACGGCGTACGAGCGGCCTTGGGTGCTCTACCAATGGGGATTCGAAACGGCGATCGCCGCAGTCGAGCGCGCCGCAGGCCATGCGGGCCTGGCGGTCGTCTTCGCTTGGGCTGCTCTCGCGATCTATCTCCTCGCCCCGATCCATGCGGCATCCGCCCGCGCTCCGGCGCCGCTGGCTGTGGCCGTCGCGGCGGCCGGCCTCGTGATCGTCTCCGTCAATCTGTCGATCCGTCCGATGATCGCCACGAGCGCGGGGCTTCTCGTGCAGCACCTGCTGATCGGGCGGCTGCGCGAGCGCAGGATCGGCCCGCTCGCCGCCTGCCTTGCGATCGTCCTGCTCTATGCCGTCTGGGCCAATCTCCATACCGGTTTCGCCATTGGGCTTCTCGCGCTGCTCCTCGCGCTTGTCGGAGACTCGGCCGAGCGCCGTTTTCTGCCTGCGGACGTCGCAACCTGGGCGCCGCCGTTGCCGCCGGGGCGCCTGGCTGCTCTTCTCGGGTTCGCGACGTTCGGCAGCGCGATGACGCCGTACGGCCCGGCGCTGCATGTCTACCTCGTCGAGATGGCGGGCGATGCGGCGATCAACGCGCGGATCGACGAGCTTCGCGGCGCCGATTTCGCTCTGCTGCAATTCCGCCTTTTTCTTGTGCTTGGAATCCTTTTGATCGCGACCTCGATGCGCGGTCGCCGTGTTCTGCGCCCCGCGGATCTGTTGACATGCGCCGTGGCGATGGTCGCAACGCTGATGGCGGCGCGATTCGTCGTCTGGGCCGCGCTCTACTTTGCGCTCTTGCTGCCCGGCGCGCTGGCGCGCGCGTGGCCGGCCGTGAATCTAGTCGCGCCCCGAATCGACCGGCCGCTGATCTTGACCTTGGCCGCGGTGTCGGCGATGGCGCCGCCGCTGCTCGCCTGGCGCGGGCTCGCCGATCCCTTGGGAGCGGATTGCGCGCGTCTCGAAAGGGCGATCCGTGCCTATGAAGCCGAGCGCTTGTCATCCGACCGGCTGTTGACCGATCCCGTAAGCGGCAGCTGCATGATCTCGATCGAGCCGGACATTCGCGTCTTCATCGATACGCGCTTCGACTTTTACGGCGGGGAATTCAGCACCTCCGCGCTCGACTTGCTTGCGCTGAAGCGAGGTTGGCGCGCGCAGCTCGATCACTGGCGCATCGACGCCGCGGTGCTCGATCGCAGGCGTCCCCTCGCCGAGGCGCTCGCCATCGATCCGCATTTTCTCATTCTCTATCGAGACGATGAGGCGGTGGTGGTACGCCGCTTGCACAAGGGCACCGATGCCCCGTCTTAACCATCCTTTTATTTGCCCGCAGCAGCATCGGCGACGGGGCGTTTGACGAGAGCGGAGGAGATCGGCTCGTGATCGAACACGGCTCGGGTGCAAGACGGGCTCTGGAGTGGTTTCTCAACAAGAGCGAAGAGGAACCGAGCGATTC
>DATIDB010000287.1:0-5371 GCA_035456545.1 Alphaproteobacteria bacterium
CAGCGGCGCAAGGAGCGGCGGCGAAAGTGGTGAGGGGCTTTCGTTCCTGGGGCGCTTGCGCCGACGCTCCTGGGGCGCTTGCGCCGACGATTCGTCCCGGTATGATGCGCCCCCGTTCGGCCCGAGGGCCCCTGTGGCGGAATCGGTAGACGCGGCAGACTCAAAATCTGTTGCTCGCAAGGGCGTGGGAGTTCGAGTCTCCCCGGGGGCACCAAACCTCTCTCTGTGCAGGGGGCAAGCCGGCGGGCTGCCCGATTCCCAGGGAAGCGGCATCGAATACGGTAGTGGGGGATTTTGTGCGGTATGCCGGCCGGTTCGGCCGCTGGACTCGCCTGCACGGTAAATTTTTTTCACCCAGAACTGGATTGAAAACTAAATTTCGAAGCTATAGGCTTTTGCGAAACAGCCGAACCGGCGTCGAGAAGAAGCCGAGCGAGGCGAAAGGGGATCGTCAGGGAGAGGAGTGCCCACTCATGGGACGCAGGATTCTTGGAATCGCCGTCGCCGTATTGCTATCGGCGACGTGCGTTGCGGGCGCGGGGCGACCAGCCGCCGCGGAGGAGGCCGTCAGGATCGCCGTGGTCACGCACGGTCAGTCGGCGGACAGCTATTGGGGCGTGGTGAAGAAGGGCGTCGATGACGCGGCCGCCCTCATGGGGGCCGATGTGTCCTACCAGGCGCCGCAGACCACCGACATGGTCGCCATGTCGCGCATGATCGACGCCGCGGTGACGCAGAAGGTGCAGGGCCTCGTCGTTTCGATCCCGGATGCGACGGCGCTCGAGAAGTCGGTGAAGGCGGCGGCCGATGCGGGCATTCCGGTGATCGTGATCGACAGCGGCGAGCCGGAGGTCGAGCGCCTCGGCCTCAAGCTCTATATCGGCACGACCAACTATTTCGAGCAGGGCAGGCTGGCCGCCAAGCGCCTGGCTTCGGCGGGCGTGAAAAACGGCGTCTGCACGAATCACGAGCCGGGAAATCTCGTCAACGAATCGGCTTGCGATGGGTTCAAGCAAGGCATGAAGGAGGCGGGCGCGAGCGCCGATCGGGTCGAGATCTCGCTCGATCCGACCGATACCGCCGCCAGGATCGTCGCCTATCTCAGCTCACACCCGGACACCGACGGGATTCTCGTCCTCGGCGCCCCGATGGCCGCAAACGTCATCGCCGCCTTGCGCGAGAAGGGCATCCTCGGGAAGTACAAGATCGGAAATTTCGACGTGAACGCGGACACCCTGCAAGCGCTCAAGGCCGGCGAGACCTTGTTTTCCTTCGACGCGCAGCAGTATCTGATGGGATATTTGCCTGTGATCTTGCTGACCCAGCATGCGAGGTACGGCGTGCTGCCGACCAACAACATCTACACCGGCCCGATGCCGCTGACACCGGCCGATGTGGACCAGATCCTGGTGCTCAGCAAGAAGGGCATTCGTTAAGGGTGGTGAGACGCAACGGGCCGGCGGCATCCCGCCGCCGGGACCGTCGAGGCCATGACCGCGACAGCCATGCCGCACGGCGCGGGACGTCATGCATACCGCCTGATCGGCGGAGCGGGCGACCGCGCCGTCGCGAACGGCCTGTCGAATGCCGCCTGGTACAAATCGCCCGTGCCGCGCTCCCTGCTCAAGGCGCTGATGCGTCGCGGCGATGCGAGGGCCGCATGGGATACCCTCCTCTGGTATCTCTTGATCGCGGGTGCGGGTGCGATCGTCTTCGCCAGCCTGCACACGGCCTGGCTCGTTCCCGCCCTCCTTCTCTACAGCACGCTTTATGCCGGGCCGGCCGATTCCCGTTGGCATGAGGCGGGCCACGCCACTGCGTTCAGGACGCCCTGGCTGAACGATCTGCTCTATCAGATCGCTTCATTCCAGGTGATGCGACGGCCCACGGTCTGGCGCTGGAGCCATGCGCGCCATCATACGGACACGCTGATCACCGGTCGCGATCCCGAGATCCAGGTGCAGTTGCCGATCCGGCCCCTGGTCGTGATCGCGGACTTCTTCGGGCTGACGCTGGCCCCCTCCGAATTCGCCAAGATGCTGGTCAACGCGTCCGGACGCATGATCGCGGAGGAGGCGACGTTCATCCCGGCCAGCGAATGGCCGCGCGTCATCCGCGAGGCGCGCCTCTGGCTCGCCGCGCATGTGGCGGTCGTTGCGGCGGCGGTCGCGATCGGCTCCTGGCTTCCGCTCCTGATGATCGGCCCTCTGCCGTCGATCTGCGGCGCCTGGCTCTATAACTTCTTCGGAATCACCCAGCATGCCTGCCTGCCGGAGAACGTGCTCGATCACCGGCTCAATTCCAGAACGGTGCTGATGAACCCGGTGTCCCGGTTTCTGTATTGGAACATGAACTACCACGTCGAGCACCATATGTACCCCCTCGTGCCATACCACGCCCTGCCGGCTCTGCACGATGCGGTCAAGGCGGACTGCCCGCCGCCATCGCCGAGCCTCTGGGCTTCCTATCGCGAGGTGATCTCGGCGCTCCGGCGGCAGTGGCGCGATCCGGGCTATGCCGTCGTCCGGCCGCTGCCGGCGCGGGACAGCGACCTCAAAACAAGGATCGATCATGCCGCGCTGGGTTGAGGCCGTGCCGTTCGCAAGCCTGGAAGAGGAGGAACCGGTCCGTTTCGATCACGAGGGCCGCAGCTATGTTCTCGTCCGGACCGGCGGGCGCGTCTACGCGCTGGACGGTCTCTGCACGCATGAGGCAGCGGATCTTTCCGAAGGGCTGGTGAACGGACATGTGCTCGAATGCCCCAAGCATAGCGGCCGGTTCGACGTGCGTGACGGGCGCGCGCTGCGCGTGCCGGCGCGCGTCGGTTTGCGCACCTACGAGACAAAAACCGAGGGGGGCCTCGTCTATATCGACATCGAGCACGGGGCATGACGGCATGACAGCGTCCGACCGTTGAGTCGACGCCGCCGGGGGCGCGACATCGCGATGCAGGACATCCTCGGCAAGCGGGTGCGCGACGCCGCGGGCCGGCACGCTGGGCGCATCGAGGAGATCATCGCCGAGCCGAGCGGATCGCAGGTCCTGGTCCGCGAGTTTCACCTCGGCGCCTGCGCCGCGCTCGAACGCTTCGCCCGCTGAAGCATCGGGCGGAGCCTCCTGCACCTGTTCGGCGCGCGGCGGTACGGCGGCTATGGGGCGAGGTGGGAGCGGTACTTCCAGAATTTCACGCGAGCCGGCGGCAAACCAAAACAAGGCGCAAGTAACAATGTTCCGCCAATTTGGCGGCGCATGCCCGAGATGCCGGTTTCATGAAAAAACCGGAAACCTCCCTCAAAGGTGGTCGTTCCTTCGGTTACACCCCTTGCGAGGAGAGGACGATGGCACAGAAGAAAGATCAGGACCCGGGCCGACAGGGCCGCGGCGCGCCTGGACAGGAGAACGAGCAGCCCCGCCGCGATCAGGCCGATCCGGGCCACCAGGGCGATCGGGACCGCGAGCAGAGGGGCGGCCAGGGCGGTGCCCCCGAGCGCCGCGACCAGCCCGGAGAGGGCGGGAAAGCGGGCGGCCAGGGTGGAGCCCCGGAGCGCCGCGACCAGGCCGGACAGGGCGGGAAAGCGGGCGGCCAGGGCGGAACTCCGGAGCGTCGCGATCAGGCCGGCCAGCGCGAGCACCAGGACCAGGGCGGCCGTTCGGGCGGCCAGGGCGCGGTCAAGCCGGGCGAAGGCTCGGGCGGCCAGGGCGGATCGGGCGGCTCCGATCGCGGCGCCTGACCTTCGGCCGATCGTTGAAGAAAGAGAGGGCTGTCGGATCGCTCCGACAGCCCTTTTTTCGCGCTGGGAGGGTTCCGCGCGAGGGATCGATCAGGCGGGGATCGCGGCGCGGCTGCGGCCAAAAAGGGCCAGCGGCCGGCTGGCCGACGATCCCAGCGCAAACCAGGTGGCCACGGCGGCGGCCTGCGCGAGCACTACTTCCAGAAGCCCGATCACCGGGCTGGGAACTCCGAAGGCGGCAAGGTAAAGGGACAGGACCAGAAGTCCGTTGACGGCGGCGGCGGCGGATCGGATCAGCATGGTGGCCTCCCTCCTTTGAAGATCGCGTCTGGAGCTGAGGCTACATCCAATTCTATAAGCATCGCCTAAAATTGCAGGTAAATGCGCGTGAACCTTGACCCGATTTCGATCTAGGCGACGCGCGCTTCCGCGGCGGCGCCTTGGGCTTCGGCCGCTCGCCGCAGCTCGCGCAGCCGGTCGTAGGCCGCATTGATGGCCGCCATCCGCTTGGTCGCGAGGTCCACATACTCCTTGCCGAGACCCAGCGCCTGCAGTCGGTCCGGGTGGTTTTCGCGGCAGCGTTGGCGATAGGCCTCGCGAATCTCATCGCCGTTGGCGTCCCTGGAGACGCCCAGGAGCTCGTACGGGTCGCCCTCTTCGGCCGGACGCGGCGGGGCGGCGCGGCCGAAGCCCGCATCCTCCGCCCGGGACTTGTCCTTCGCCGAGGCGGCCGGGGTCACGCGCCGGATCGCGTCCTTGCGCAGGAAGGCGACCTCGCCCTCCTTGTTTTCGATCGGGAGAAAGGCGCGCCCGTCATTCAGCATGTCGAGAATGCGCCCTTGCGGCGAGACGAAGAGCAGGACCTCCATCACCCGTCCGTCGACGAGCTCGACTTCCGCCGAGGTCCGCCGCTTCGGAAGCTTGTCGCCGTCGCTCATCGGTTGTGAGGCTCCTTAAGCCTGTGACGTTCGGTTCGCCCGCATGCTTCGCCAGCGGGCTCAGCGGCGCTGCCGCCGCCAGCGCTCGACCACCTCGTTCACCAGCTCCGGCCCGCTCATATCCGCGGTCCACCCGGCGGAGAACGCGACCGTGCGGCTGTTCGGCTGGTGCTCGGGGAGGAGCTGGTCGAAGGCGATGCGCACCGGCACCGAGACGCCTTCGCCGACGGCGATCGCCTCGCCGTTGCGCAAGGAGGGCAGGAAGTCGAGGAGGCCGAGCGCCGATTCCGCCATCGCGCCGCGCACGAAGTCCTGGTCCTTCTGGCTGCTGAGGCGCAGCGCGAAGACGGTGTTGCACTGGGAAAGGATGCTCATCGACAGCTCGGAGGGGCGCTGGCTGACGACGCCGAGAGAGACGCCGTATTTGCGGCCCTCCTTGGCGATGCGCGAGAGCACCTTCTTGGTCGGCTCGAACCCTTGGGCGGCATCGCTCGGGACGTAGCGATGGGCCTCCTCGCAGACCAGCAGCACGGGCATGCTGCCCTCGCTCCAGAGCGCGAAGTCGAAGGTCATCCGGCAGATGACCGAGACGACGACGTTGAGCACCTCCGAGGGAACGGAGGAGAGATCGACGATCGTGACCGGCTTTCCCTGCACCGGGATACGGAAGAGGCGGGCGAGGATCGCCGCCATGTTGTCCTT
>DATIDB010000288.1:0-4458 GCA_035456545.1 Alphaproteobacteria bacterium
CTCCGCCGAAAAGCGTCAGGACGGCGGCGGCTATGACGACGGGCAACCCCAATCCGCGGCGGGCCGGCTCCGGCTCCCACACCACCTCGCCCTCCGGCAGATCGGCGTAGCGGCTCACGGAGGGGCGGGGGCGGACCGGCTGGTCCAGCCAGGAATCGTCAAGATCGTCGGGCGCGGGGGCGGAAGCGGAAGCGGCGCGCGGCTTCTCGCGCACCCCCAAATCCGAAGCCGCCGTCCCGGCGGAATGCACCCGCTCGGGAATAAGCTGGCGGCGCCCCCCGGTTGCGGTCGCCGCGGCCGTGGCCGCGGCGGGCTCGGCCGCGCCCCCCAGGCGCATGCGGCGGCGCTGCTCGGCCGCCGCTATGGCGGCCTCGATGTCTTCCGGACGAATCTCCGAACTCATCAGCGCATCTCCTCTACGGGCTTGACGCCGAAGATGCCGAGCCCGGAGGCGATCACGAGCGCAACGGCGCGCACCAGCGCCAGCCGCGCGGCGCTCAGGGCTTCGTCATCGGCGATCAGAAAACGCAACGCTGCTTCGTCCTTCCCCCTGTTCCACAAGCCGTGGAAAGCAGCGGCGACATCATACAGAAAGAAGGCAAGGCGGTGCGGCTCATGTGCCTCGGCCGAGGTCTCGATCATGCGGGGCCATGCAGCCAAGAGCTTTAGAAGCTGAACTTCATGCGGATCGGCAAGACGATCGAATCGCTCTCGCGCAAGCGACTCCGGCGCAAGATCGAGACTCGGGAACATTTCGCGGGCGTGCCGCAACACGGAATGACAGCGCGCATGGGCGTATTGGACATAAAAGACCGGGTTGTCCCGCGACTGCTCGATCGCCTTGACGAGGTCGAAGTCCAGGGGCGCGTCGTTCTTGCGCGTCAGCATCAGGAATCGCACCACGTCCTTGCCGACCTCCTCCACCACCTCGCGAAGGGTGATGAAGGTGCCGCCGCGCTTGGACATCCTGACCGGCTGTCCCTCGCGGAAGAGACGCACGAGCTGACAGATCTTCACATCCAGCTCGGCCTTGCCGTCGGTGATCGCGGCGACCGCCGCCTTCATGCGCTTGACATAGCCGCTGTGATCGGCGCCCCAGACATCGATCAGGACCTCGGAGCCGCGCCGGTACTTGTCGTAGTGATAGGCGATGTCCGGCGCGAAATAGGTCCAGCTTCCGTCCGACTTTCTTAACGGACGGTCGACATCGTCACCGAAAGATGAAGAACGAAACAAAACTTGCGGACGGGGCTCCCAGTCGTCCGGAGTCTTTCCCTTCGGAGGCTCCAGCACGCCCGTATAGAGGAGGCCCTTCTCTTCGAGCACGGCCATCGCACGCTCGACGCCCCCGGATCGCACCATCTCCCGCTCTGAGGAGAACACCTCCTGATGCACGCCCAGGAGATCGAGATCGGTGCGGATCAGCTCCAGCATTCGCTCCGTAGCGAAGTCGCGCACCGGCCCAAGCCATTCCGCTTCCGGCTTGTCGCGCCAGCGCGCGCCGTCGCGTTCGGCGAGCGCGCGGCCCACGTCCTTCAGGTAGTCGCCGGGATAGAGGCCCTCCGGGATCGTGCCGATCTCCTGGCCAAGCGCCTCGCGGTAGCGCAGATGCGCCGAGCGCGCGAGGGTGTCGATCTGCGCCCCCGCGTCATTGATGTAGTACTCGCGAGTAACCGTATAACCTGCTGATTCCAAAAGAGAAGCCAGCACATCGCCGAACACCGCGCCGCGCACATGCCCCAGATGCAGGGGGCCGGTCGGATTGGCGGAGACATACTCGACATTGACGGTGCGGCCGGCGCCGACCCGCGAGCGCCCCCATCCCTCTCCCGCGCGCAGGACGTCCCCGAGCCGCGCCCGCCAGAAATCGTCGGCGAGCCGCAGATTGATGAAGCCGGGCCCGGCGATCTCGACGGCGGTGACGTCCGGCGCGCCGCGCAGGCGCTCGGCGATCAGCTCCGCAAGCTTGCGCGGGGGCAGGCCCGCGGGCTTGGCCAGCACCATGGCCGCGTTGGTGGCGATGTCGCCATGCTCGGCTTCGCGCGGCGGCTCGGCGGCGACCTTGGAATGGTCGAGCCCTGCCGGCAGCCGGCCCTCGGCGGCGAGCGCCTGAAGCACGCTAAGGATTTGATCTCGGAAATGGCTAAACAGGTTCATAGCTGCCGCGAATAGACGTCGAACAAGCGTTGATGCTCCTCCAGAGCGTAACGGTCGGTCATGCCGGCGATGTAGTCGGCGATGAGCCTTGCGCTCTCCGCAGGGCTGGCCGCGCGCTCCGCCTCCTCACGCCACTCGCCGGGCAGGCAATCCGGCTGCTCGATATAGAAGGCGAAGAGCTCGCGGACAACGCGCCGCGCCTTGGCGGTCATGCGGTTGACCGTGCTGTGCCGATACATGCTCTCGAAGAGAAAGCGCTTCAGAGCGCGGTCATTCTCGCGCATGCCGTCCGAAAATGCGGCGGTCGGGCGCCCGCAGCGGCGCAGCGTGTCGGCGTCCTCCGGGCGCAGCGCGTCCAGCCGCCGCCGCGTCTCGCCGATCAGGTCGTTGACCATCGCGTCGATGAGCCGCCGGATCGCCTCGTGGATGAGGCGCGGCTCCTCCAGATTTGGATAGCGCTCCGAAACCTGGCGGAACACCGGACCGACCAGCGGCACCTCGGCGAGATCGGCGATGGTGAAGAGGCCGGCCCTGAGCCCGTCGTCGATATCGTGATTGTTGTAGGCGATGTCGTCGGCGAGCGACGCCACCTGCGCCTCCAGCCCTGGCCAGCCATCCAGCTCCAGGTCCTGAGGCCAGGCGGCGATCGAGGCGGGCGCCGCCTTCTTCGCCGACGGCCCCACTAGGGGGCCGTTGTGCTTGACGACGCCTTCCAGAGACTCCCAGGTCAGGTTGAGCCCGTCGAATTCGGCGTAGCGGCGCTCGAGACTGGTGAGGATGCGGAAGGCCTGCTCGTTGTGGTCGAAGCCACCATACGCGGCCATCGCCTCGGCGAGCGCCTCCTCCCCCGCATGGCCGAAGGGCGTGTGGCCGAGATCGTGGGCCAGCGCCACCGCCTCGGCCAGATCCTCGTTGAGGCCGAGCGCCCGGCTCACCGAGCGCGCGATCTGCGCGACCTCCAGCGAGTGGGTCAGCCGGGTGCGGTAGTAATCGCCCTCGTGATAGACGAAGACCTGCGTCTTGTGCTTCAGGCGGCGAAACGCGGCGGAATGGATGATGCGGTCGCGGTCGCGCTGGAAGGGCGTGCGCGTGGCGCTCTCCGGTTCCGGATGGAGCCGGCCCCGGCTCCTGTGCGGATGGCAGGCGAAGGGCGCGTGCTGGGTCGCGGACATGGCGCGCGGGACACTACCCCTTTGGGCCAGGGCGGGCAACGGAACCGCTGGGATTCCGCCAAGATTTGACAAGGCCGCGCGAACGCCTAAATAGAAGGTCGATGGAGCGCCACATATGAGCGAAATCGCAACTGTGGATCCGGCCGTGGGGTTGAGCGCGAGCGCCGCGCGGCGCCTTGCCGAGCTGATCCGGGCCGAGGGCCGGCCGGGACTGATGCTGCGCCTCAGCGTCTCCGGCGGAGGCTGCTCCGGTTTTCAGTACGGCTTTTCCTTCGACGAGAGCCTGACCGATGAAGACCGCGTGTTCGAACGCGACGGCGTGAAGCTCGTCGTCGATGACGTGTCCCTGACGCTCCTCGGCGGCGCCGAGGTGGACTATGTCGAGGAGCTGGTTGGCTCCTCCTTCCAGGTCAAGAATCCGAACGCGAAATCCTCCTGCGGCTGCGGCTCTTCCTTCGCGGTCTAGAATCTGCCGGTCGCACCCCCCTTCGAGCGGGGGTGATCGGCGCTAGGGCTCGAACTACCCCCCTCCTCCGCTCCTCTCGCCCCATGAAAATCGCCACCTTCAACGTCAACTCGATCAAGGCGCGGCTCGGCAATGTCCTGGATTGGCTCAAGGCGGCCGATCCCGACATCGCGCTGCTGCAAGAGATCAAATGCGCGGAGCAGGAGTTTCCGGGCCTGGAGCTGTCCGGCCTCGGCTATCGCGCCGCGCTCGTGGGCCAGAAGACCTATAACGGCGTCGCCATTCTCGCCAAGCAGCCGATCCAGGTCGATTTGACCATGCTTGGCGGCGACGGCGCCGACGACGCGGCGCGCTATATCGAAGGTCGCGTGGGCGAACTGCGTGTCGCCTCGATCTATGTGCCGAACGGGCAGAATGTCGGCTCGGAGAAATTCCAGTACAAGATGGGGTTCCTCGCGCGGCTGGAGCGGCGGATCAAGGAGCTGCTGGCGGGCGAGGAGGCGTTCGTGCTCGGCGGCGACTACAACATCGCGCCCTTCGACATCGACGTGCACGACCCCAAGGCCTGGCGCGGGCAGATCATGGTCTCGCCCGAGGAGCGCTCCTGGTTCCGGCGCTATCTCCATCTCGGCCTGACCGATGCCTACCGCGTTTACCATCCGG
>DATIDB010000289.1:0-3149 GCA_035456545.1 Alphaproteobacteria bacterium
CAATGATGCTGTCTGCGCGGACGACCTCTAAAGGGGAAGCGGCTCAGCTCCTGAGAACGCCGCCCGTCTGCTTCGCGACGGCGGCGACGATCTTCGCGCCGATGGCTTCGATCTCGGCATCGGTCAGCGTTTTCTCGGTGGGCTGGATCGTGATCGAGAGCGCCACCGATTTCTTGCCGTCGGGGATGCCGGGGCCGGCATAGGCGTCGAAGATCGCGGCGCCGGCGATGAGCGCGCGGTCGGCGTTCTGCGCCGCGCGCAGCAATTTCTCCGCCGGGACGGCGGCATCGACGACGAACGCGAAATCGCGCTCGACCGGCTGGAACGGCGAGGGCTTCAGCAGCGGCCGCGCCGAACCGGACTTGCCGCGCGGCAGCGGCACGGCGTCGATCAACACCTCGAACCCGGCGAGCGGGGCGTCGATGTCGAGGCCCTTCAGCACGCGCGGATGGATCTCGCCGAACCGCGCCAGAGGCGTGGGCCCGAGCCGCAAGGAGCCCGAGCGCCCGGGGTGATACCAGGCGGGCGCATCGGTCGAGACCTGAAGATTGTCCACGGGCGCGCCGAGCGCGGCGAGCAGCGCCAGCGCGTCCGCCTTGGCGTCGAAGGCATCCACGGGCCGCGGCTTCTCGCGCCAATGGCGCGCACCGCTCTTGCCGCAGCGCAGACCCGCGGCGACCAGCTCCTGGCCCGCGCCGGTGTCGTCGCGATAGGCGGGGCCCACCTCGAAGAGCCCGAAATCCTCCTGGCCGCGGGCGATGTTCCGCCCCGCCGCCTCGATGAGATTGGCGAGCGCGGATGGGCGCATGACGTCGAGCTCGGCGCTGATCGGATTGGCAACGCGGGCGGGGATGGGCGCGCCCATGAGCGCGACCGTCTTGCTGGAGGCGAAGGAATAGGTCACCGCTTCGAGGAGCCCGCGGCTGGCGAGAAGGCGCCGGACCAAAGGCGCGCGCCGCTGCCGCTCGTCCAGGGCGGGTTCGGGCAGAGGGGTCGTGCGCGGCAGGGAGACGGCCGGGATCGCCTCGTAGCCCTTGACGCGCAGCACCTCCTCCACGAGATCGGCCTCACCCTCGATGTCGAGGCGCCAGGAGGGCACGGAGGCGCGCAATCCGCCCGCCTCGGGGGCGATCCCGAAGCCGAGCCGCTCGAGGATCGCCTGGGCCTCCGTCTCGGGCACGGCGAGCCCGCCCAGGCCCTGGATACGCCCCGGCCGAAGCGCAATGTCGCGCCGCCAGGAGGGCTCCGCCCCGGCGATCACCAGCTCGCTCGCCGAACCGCCGCAAAGCTCCAGGATCATCCGCGTCGCCATCTCGGCGGAGGGCACGACCGCCGCCGGATCGACGCCACGCTCGAAGCGGTAGCGGGCATCGCTCTCGATGGCGAGCTTGCGCCCCGTGGCGGCGGTGCGGCGCGGGTCGAACCAGGCGCATTCGAGGAAGACGTTCTGCGTCGCCTCGGTGCAGCCGGTCGATTCCCCGCCGATGACGCCGCCCAGTCCCACCACCCCGTCGCCGTCGGCGATGGCGGTCACCTCACCGTCCAGCGTGTAGGTCTTGCCGTTGAGCGCGGCGAGGGTCTCGCCGGGTTTGGCCAGCCGCACCCGGATGTCGCCCGCCAGCGTGTCGGCGTCGAACACATGGAGCGGACGGCCCAAATCCAGCGAGAAGAAGTTCGTGATGTCGACGAGGGCCGAGATCGGCCGGAGTCCGACCGCCAGGAGAAGGTCCTGCATCCAGCGCGGGCTGGGCCCGTTGCGCACGGCTCGGAAATACCGGCCGACGAAGATCGGGCAGGCCTGGACCTCCGCGGCGTCGGGCTCGATGCGCACGCGGATCGGGCTGTCGAAGGCGCCGGAGACCGGGCTCGCGTCGATCGGCTTCAAGCGTCCAAGGCCAGCGGCGGCGAGATCGCGGGCGATGCCGCGCACACCGAGGCAATCGGGCCGGTTCGGCGTCACCGCGACATCGATCACCGGATCGTCCAGCCCCATCACGCGCGCGAAGGGCGCGCCGACGGGCGCGTCCTCGGGAAGCTCGATGATGCCCTCATGCTCCTCCGAGAGGCCCATCTCGCGCATCGAGCAGAGCATGCCGTTGGACTGAACGCCCCGGATCGTGCTGGCGGTGAGGAGCGCCTGGGTCCCGGGGATGACGGTCCCGGCGGCAGCGAAGACGCCCTTCATCCCGGTGCGCGCGTTCGGCGCGCCGCAGACGACCTGGACCACGCCCGATCCGGTCTCGACCAGGCAGACCGAGAGCCGGTCGGCGTTCGGGTGCCGCCTGGCCTCCACGACATAGCCGACCGTGAAGGGCGCGAGCGCGGCGGCGCGGTCCTCCACCCGTTCGACC
The DNA here is from genome assembly GCA_035456545.1 of Alphaproteobacteria bacterium. Taxonomy (GTDB): domain Bacteria; phylum Pseudomonadota; class Alphaproteobacteria; order JAREAF01; family JAREAF01; genus JAREAF01. The sequence goes on from DATIDB010000289.1 coordinate 2,352, forward strand.
TCGAGCCCGAGCGCGGTCAGCCGCTCGGCGATCTCCGCCGCGTTCGCCTCGGTCTCCAGATGCCGTTTCAGCCAGGAAAGCGTGAACTTCATCTAGGCCAGCCCTCCGGCAAGGCCCGGCACCTCGAGCGGCAGGAAGCCGTAATGCCTCAGCCAGCGCAGATCGGCCTCGAAGAAGGTGCGCAGATCGGGGATGCCGTATTTCAGCATGGCGATGCGCTCGATCCCCATGCCGAAGGCGAAGCCCTGATAGCGCCGGGAATCGATGCCGCAGGCTTCGAGCACGCGCGGATGGACCATGCCGCAGCCCATGATCTCCAGCCAGTCGCCGTAGTTCCCGAGCTTCAGCTCGCCGCGTTCACGCGAGCAGCCGATATCGACCTCCGCAGAAGGTTCGGTGAAGGGGAAGAAGCTCGGCCGGAAGCGCACGGGCAGGTCGGAGAGCTGGAAGAAGGCGCGCGCGAAATCGACGATGCAGCCCTTGAGATGGCCCATATGCGAGGTCTCGTCCACGACCAGCCCTTCGACCTGATGGAACATGGGCGTGTGGGTCATGTCGCTATCGCAGCGATAGGTGCGCCCCGGCGCGATGATGCGCAAAGGCGGCGTCGTCTTCTGCATGGTGCGCACCTGCACGGGCGAGGTGTGCGTGCGCAACAGGAGCCGCGAGCCATCGGCGCGCGGGGGCAGATAGAAGGTGTCGTGCATCTGCCGCGCCGGATGCTCGGGCGGGATGTTGAGGGCGGTGAAGTTGTGGAAGTCGTCCTCGATGTCCGGACCTTCCGCGACCTTGAACCCC
>DATIDB010000290.1:0-5661 GCA_035456545.1 Alphaproteobacteria bacterium
AGTCAGAAGTCAGAAGTCATTGAGGTCTCGGCTGGTTAGAAGGAAGTCCCCTCCCCGCAAGGGGGGAGGGGGTATTCTTCACGTCTCGGCGCCGAAATCGATTGATCTGCATCTCGCCGCTCGCCGTCATCCGCGCCGCCCATCGATCAGGTCCACGAATCGCCGGAACAGGTAGTGGCTGTCCTGCGGGCCGGGCGAGGCCTCGGGGTGGTACTGCACCGAGAAGACCGGCCCGCCTTCGACCGCGAGGCCCTCATTCGACTCGTCGAACAGCGAGACATGCGTCACCCGCACGCCGGCCGGGAGCGAGGCGGGGTCGACGACGAAACCGTGATTCTGGCTGGTGATCTCGACCTTGCCGGTCTCGAGGTCCTTCACCGGATGATTGGCGCCGCGATGGCCGTGATGCATCTTCACCGTCTGTCCGCCGAGCGCCAGCGCCAGCATCTGGTGGCCGAGGCAGATGCCGAAGATCGGCACGCCCGCATCGATCAGCTTGCGGATCTCCGGCACCGCGTATTGGCCGGTCGCCGCCGGGTCGCCCGGGCCATTGGAGAGGAACACGCCGTCCGGCTTGTGCCGCAGCACCTCCTCGGCCGTCGCCGTCGCAGGCACGACCGTCACCGCGCAACCGAGCGCGGCGAGGTTGCGCAGGATCGTCCGCTTGGCGCCGTAGTCGATGGCGATCACATGGCGCTTGGGCGCCTCCAGGCGCCCATAGCCTTCCCCGAGCCGCCAGAGCGTCTCCTCCCACCGATAGGTCTGCCGGGCGCTCACCTCCCTGGCGAGGTCCATGCCTTCCAGCCCCGGCCAGGCGCGCGCCTGCGCCTCCGCGGCGTCGAGATCGATCGCTCCGTCCGGGGCGTGGACCAGCACCGCGGTCGGCGCGCCGGCCTCGCGCATGCGGCGGGTCAGCGCCCTTGTGTCCACTCCGGCGATGCCGGGCAGCCCGTTGCGGAGCAGCCATTCGGAGAAATCGAGAGCGGTGCGCCAGTTCGAGGGCTGCGTCGCCTCGCGCGCCAGCACGCAGCCGCGCGCCGCCGGAGTCGCAGCCTCGATATCCTCGGGATTGGTCCCGACATTGCCGATATGCGGGAAGGTGAAGGTGACGATCTGCCCGGCATAGGACGGATCGGTCATGATCTCCTGATAGCCGGTCATGGAGGTATTGAAGCAGAGCTCGCCGACTTTTCGGTCCGCTGCGCCCAACCCCCGGCCCCAGAATACCGAGCCGTCGGCCAGCACCAGGGCGGCGGTGGCGGCGGGCGGCCGGGGCGGGCGCGACGGCGTCATCGAGAGGCGCTGCTCCTCCGCTCGCGGCCCGCCTTCGCTTCCGCCACGCCCTCCCGCGAGAGCCGGCACGAGCGTTCAACGAGGGTTGAGGACGGGAGCCGCGGGCGGTCTTTAGGGCGTAAGCCCGATCCAGGTCAAGCCCGGATTTCCTAGGAATTTCGCCGCGAGCACAGGGGCTTACTCGTGCAATGCGCAAATTGCGCCGCTCGTCCGTTTGGGGTATGGTCGCCTCTTCTCCTCAAAGCGATCCGATTCCCGAAAGGCTTCCCAAGACCGATGCTGCGCGCGCGGCTGAACGACGAGCTCAAATCCGCCATGAAGGCGAAGGACCAGCGCGCCGTCTCGACCGTGCGGCTGATCCTCGCCGCGCTCAAGGACCGCGACATCGCCGCCCGCACCAAGGGCAACACCGACGGGATCGGGGAGGACGAGATCGCCGACCTCCTGCAGAAGATGGTGCGCCAGCGGCGCGAGAGCATCGAGCTCTACGAGCAGGGCAACCGGCACGACCTCGCCCAGCAGGAGCGGGAGGAGATCGTGGTCATCGAGCGGTTCCTGCCCAAGCAGATGAGCGAGGCCGACATGGCCGCCGCCGTCGCCGCCATGATCGGCGAGCTTGGCGTCGGCTCGATCAAGGACATGGGGCGCGTCATGGCGGCGCTGAAGCAGCGCCATGCCGGCCAGATGGATTTCGCCAAGGCCAGCGCGCTGGTGAAGCAGCGCCTGACCTAAGGGACAACGGCTAGGCTAAAGGCCGAAGGGGGCCGAAAGGGGTTGTCGTTCCCGCCCGCCTTCCTGGAGGAGCTGAGGACGCGTCTGGCGCTCTCCTCCGTCATCGGGCGGCGCGTGCGCCTGCAGCGGCGCGGGCGCGAGCATGTCGGCCTGTGCCCGTTCCACAATGAGAAGACCCCTTCCTTCACCGTCAACGACGACAAGGCGTTCTTCCATTGCTTCGGCTGCGGGGCGCATGGCGACGTGATCGGCTTCGTCATGCGTTCGGAGTCCTTGAGCTTCCCCGAGGCGGTCGAGCGCTGCGCCCAGGAGGCCGGGCTCCAGGTTCCGGCCGCCTCGCCCGAGGAACGCGTGCGCGCCGAGCGCCAGGCCACCCTTCAGGGCGCGCTGGAGGCGGCGACGGTCTGGTTCGAGCGCCAGCTCCATGGGCCGGAGGGCCGCGCCGCCCTCGACTACCTGCGCGGCCGCGCCCTGACCGAGGAGACCATCGCCCGGTTTCGCCTCGGCTTTGCGCCCGACTCGAGGAATGCGCTCAAGGGCGCCCTGATGAAGCAGGGCGTCGGCGAGGCGCTCCTGATCGAAGCGGGGCTCCTGATCGTGCCGCCCGACGACCGGCCAGGGCCGAGCTACGACCGCTTCCGCGGCCGGGTCATGTTCCCGATCGCCGACCGTCGCGGCCGGATCATCGCCTTTGGCGGGCGGATCCTGGGCGAAGGCGAGCCGAAATACCTTAACTCGCCCGAAACCCCTCTGTTCCATAAGGGTCGGACCCTGTACGGGCTCGCCCAGGCGCGCAAATCCGCCCAGGACAAGGGCGAGGTCATCGTCGCCGAGGGGTATATGGACGTGATCGCGCTAAGCCAGGGGGGCTTCGCCAATGCCGTGGCTCCGCTCGGCACCGCCTTGACCGAGGACCATCTGAAGGAGCTGTGGCGGCTGGCTTCCGAGCCGATCCTTTGCTTCGACGGCGATGCGGCCGGCCAGCGTGCGGCCGCCCGGGCGGCCGAGCGGGCCTTGCCGCTGCTGGCCCCGGGCTACTCCCTGCGCTTCGCGCTTTTGCCGGCGGGCCTCGACCCTGACGACCTCATCCGAAGCCAAGGGCCGCAGCGGGTGGCCGAGATCCTCGGCGCCGCCCAACCCCTGGTCGAGACGATCTGGGCCTTGGAGGCGGCGGGGCGCACGCTCGACACGCCCGAGCGCCGGTCCGGCTTCCGCGCGGCCCTCAAGGCCCGGATCGCGGCCATCGCCGACCCCGTCGTCCGGCGGGACTATGCGATGGAGGTCGAGAGGCGCCTGGAGGCGCTCTTCGCCCCGCCCCCCCGTGAGCGGGGGGAGGGGCGCCGGCGCGGCCCCTGGAAGCCGGGGCCGGCCACAGTCGGCGGAGAAGGCGCCCGCAGGGGTGTGGCCGGAGTGGCACGCCGACAGCAGGAAATTCTCCTGGCGACCCTCCTCAACCACCCGGAATTGCTGGCGGAATGCGCCGAGGAGGCGGCGGCCTTGAGCTTCCCGGGCCCGCTTGACAAGCTGCGTCAGGCGCTCTTAAACCTCTGCGCTCGCATTCCTGACCTTGACTCCGGGGAATTGAAGCGCCAACTCAACAGCTTGGGTCTGGGCGACGCCCTCGCTCACCTGACGGGCGCGGCCGTCATCGGCCACGCGTCCTTCGCCCGCGCCGAGGCTTCCCTCGACGCGGCGCGGCGAGGGTGGAGCGAGGCCGTTCGACGGTACCGCGATCTCGAGGAGCGCGGGGAGATCGAATTGGCGGGTCGCCGCTTGGCCGAGGACATGAACGAGCAGCAATGGGACGCCTTCCGGCGCCGCATCGCGGCCAGGGAGGAGGAAGCCGCGTCCAGGGATGCGGATGCGGAGTACTGAAGACGTCCCGGCATGGACGAATTGAAGCCGCCGCGGAGCGGGCGCCGCGGCATTTCTTTGGCATTCGGTCGAGCGGGTTATTTGACGATGGCGAGCAAGGCGACGAATAACGCGGAGTCCCAGGAGACGCGCGAGGAGGCCGCGGACGGCCCGCTCATGGACACCATGACCGCGGCCGTCAAGAAGATGATCCAGAAGAGCAAGGAGCGCGGCTACGTCACCTATGACGAGCTGAACGCCGTCCTGCCGCCCGAGCAGATGTCCTCCGAGCAGATCGAGGACACGATGGCGCTCCTCTCCGAGATGGGCATCAACGTCATCGAGAGCGAGGAGCAGGAGGAGGCCGAGGAGACCGCCGAATCCAACGACGAGGACTCGCGCGGCTCGGGCAACCTCAACGACGAGGAGATCGGCCGCACCGACGACCCCGTGCGCATGTATCTGCGCGAGATGGGCTCGGTCGAGCTCCTGTCGCGCGAGGGCGAGATCGCCATCGCCAAGCGCATCGAGGCCGGCCGCGAGATGATGATCGGGGGCATCTGCGAGAGCCCCTTGACGATGAAGGCCATCATCGGCTGGCGCGACGCGCTGATGGAGCGGCGCCTGCTTCTGCGCGACATCATCGATCTCGACGCCACCTATGGCGGCGGCCCCGGCGCGGAGGTCGCGCCGGAGGAGGCGGAGGCCGCCTTCTCCGAGGAGGAGCCCGAGGCCGAGGCGGAGGTCGAGGCGCGGGAAGCCGAGGAAGACGCGGAGGAGAACGCCATCTCGCTCTCGGCGATGGAGCAGGCGTTGATGCCGACCGTCCTCGCCACCTTCGATTCCATCGCCGATACGTACAAGAAGCTGGCGAAGACGCAGGAGAAGCGGCTCACAGCGCTGCAGAGCGGCGAGGAGATCTCCGGCCAGATCGAGAAGCGCTACCAGAAGCTGACGCAGGAGATCGTCGAGCTGATGGAGAAGGTGCGCCTCAACAATCTGCGCATCGAGCAGCTCGTCCAGCAGCTCTATCAGCTCAACAAGCGGCTCATGGGGCTCGAGGGCCAGCTCCTGCGCATGGCCGAAAGCTGCGGCGTCAAGCGCGAGCAGTTCCTCGAGCGCTATTACGGCGACGAGCTTGACCCGAACTGGCTGCAGCGCAACGCCAAGCTCGGCAAGGGCTGGAAGGACTTCGCCGCCAAGCGGGTGAAGGAGGCGGGTGAGCTGCGCGAGAAGATCGCCGCGGTCGCGGCCGAGTCCGGCCTGCCCATCAGCGAGTTCCGCCGCATCGTCTCGACCGTGCAGAAGGGCGAGCGCGAGGCCGCGCGCGCCAAGAAGGAGATGGTCGAGGCCAACCTGCGCCTGGTGATCTCGATCGCGAAGAAGTACACGAACCGCGGCCTGCAATTCCTCGACCTGATCCAGGAGGGGAATATCGGCCTGATGAAGGCGGTCGATAAGTTCGAGTACCGGCGCGGCTACAAGTTCTCCACCTACGCGACCTGGTGGATCCGGCAGGCGATCACCCGCTCGATCGCCGACCAGGCGCGCACGATCCGCATCCCGGTGCATATGATCGAGACGATCAACAAGCTGGTGCGCACCTCGCGCCAGATGCTGCACGAGTACGGCCGCGAGCCGACGCCCGAGGAGCTGGCCGAGAAGCTGGCCATGCCCTTGGAGAAGGTGCGCAAGGTGCTGAAGATCGCCAAGGAGCCGATCAGCCTCGAGACGCCGATCGGCGACGAGGAGGACAGCCATCTCGGCGACTTCATCGAGGAC
>DATIDB010000291.1:0-3319 GCA_035456545.1 Alphaproteobacteria bacterium
AATCGGCTTTTCGCCATCATGCGCGATGACGGTGCCTGCCCGCTGAATCCGGTCGAGCCCAGAGAAGCGCTGGGTGAACTGGAAGCGCGGGCTCGCCGCGGTCACCGGCTCGGTGACCTCGATCATCAGTCGCCCGGGCAAGGCCGTCTTCGGCCGCCCCTCCACCGGCGGATCGATCACGCCGAGATGCGCGAGAAAATCCCGCGCGGCGCCGATCGCGATCTCTCCGGATCGCGGATCGGCATGCTGTCCGCATTCGACGAGAACGGCATTGCGCGGCGAGGCTTCATCGCCGAAAGCACCGTAGTCGCGCAGGCGGGTACCGGCGGCATGTCCCGCATCCGCGACGACCGTTGAGGGAAAACCCAACTCGAGCGCCAGGCGCCGTCCTTTCGCCAAGGGTCCGCAGAGCAGTAGCGGCTCGGAGTCGTTCTGCATCGAATGGATGTCGAGGAGGTAGTCGGCGGACTCCACGACGGGGCGCAGCAATCGCGCCCGCCGCAGCTCCGCGGAGCCGCCCTTGCCGTCCAGAACGGCGGGCGACCAGACGCGGTTCATGTCTTCCTCGACGAAGCGGCAGGGCGCGGGCGCTCCCGCCTCGCGGCGGAGATAGGCCTCGACATTCGCGAAAGCGAAGGTGATGCGCCCGCGCTTCGGCCGCAGGCCGGACCGCAGCATCCGGTCGAGCGCGATCGCTCCGCAAGGCTCGTTGCCGTGGAGGATCGCGGTCAACACCACATGCGGGCCCTGGCGCGGGGCGGCGAAGGTCAGCACATAGGGAATGCCCGAATTGCCCTCCCGGTATGGTTCGAGAGAGGGCGGCTCATCGGCGCGGGCGGGGCGCACGATGGTCGGATCGGCGAAATCGGGCATGGCGGAAACACTAGCGCAGAAGAAGGGAATGTCCAGCCGTGGGAGGCGGCGATTTCAGGGAAGGAACTGTTCCTTCAGGATTCGCTCCTCCAGATTGTGCTCCGGGTCGAAGAGGAGCCGGAGCTGGACGGAGCGGTCCTCCCGCACGCGCACCTCGACGACGTCGCGCACTTCGGTGGAATCGGCGACCGCGCTGACCGGCCGTTTCAAATATTCGAGAATTTCGAACACCACCTCGGCGTCATGCGGCAGGATCGCGCCCCGCCAGCGCCGCGGCCGGAATGCGCTGATCGGCGTCAGCGCCAGCACGCCTGAGCCGACGGGCAGGATCGGCCCATGCGCCGAAAGATTATAGGCGGTCGAGCCGGCGGGCGTCGCGACGAGGACGCCGTCGCAAATCAGCTCGGGCATGCGCATGACGCCGTCGACCTGGATGCGGATCTTGGCCGCCTGGCGGGTCTCGCGCAGCAGCGAGACCTCATTGATCGCCAGCGCCTTCTTCACCTCGTCCTCGACGGTGCGGGCGGTCATCGCCAGGGGAAAGAGTGTCACCTCGGCGGCGGCGTTCAGCCGTTCGGGAAGGCGCTCTTCCTCATAGCCGTTCATGAGGAACCCGACCGTGCCGCAGTTCATCCCGTAGATCGGCACGCCGCGGGTGAGGAAGCGATGGAGCGTCTCGAGCATGAAGCCGTCGCCGCCCAGCGCGACGATGGCCCCGGCGCGTTCGGGCGCGACCGGCGGATACCGTTTCTGCAGGCGGGCGAGAGCCGCGCGCGCCTCATCGGTGTCGGCGGCGACGAAGGCGAATTCCTGGCGCGGCATGTCTTGAGGTCTTCTGCGGTCGGCTGTGGCCGGGGAGTATACCGGGCCGGGCCCGGGGTGCCCAGGGAGGACGGACGAGGGCGGTGGCGATCGGCCGGTGTCATGGCTATGCTCGCGTCCATGCCGAGAACCGCGCCTTCTGCAAAAATAACGTTCGTAGCCCTGATCCTCGCGCTGGCTCCCTCGCCTGCGGCTCTCGCCGAAGCGGGAGCGACCACCCTGGAGGGGTTGTCGCAGCGCACGCATTTCCACGGGCTGGCCGTCGACCCGGCCGATTCCTCGCGCCTGCTCCTGGCGACCCATCACGGCCTCTTCGTCGTCACGGCGGACGGTGCGGCCCGCCAGGTGTCGAGCGCAGCCGAGGACTTCATGGGGTTTTCCGTTCATCCCTCGGACGGCGTCACGCTCTATTCCAGCGGCCATCCTTCCTCCGGCGGCAATCTGGGCTTCCGGGTCTCGACCGACGGCGGACAGACCTGGACGCCGATCTCGAAGGGCGCGACCGGCATCGCCGATTTCCATTCCATGGCGGTCAGCGCCGCCGATCCGAAGACCATCTATGGCACCTATGCCGGGCTGCAGGTCAGCCGGGACGGCGGGAAAAGCTGGACGATGGTCGGGCCCGGCCCGGAGGGCACGATCGACCTCGCCGCCTCCGCCGTGGATGCGAATATCGTTTACGCGGGCACCCGGATCGGCCTCATGCGCAGCACCGATGGCGGGGTGCGTTGGGAGCCGGCGCACCCCTCACCGGAGGCGGCGCCCCTGGTGGCGGTGGCCAATGACGGGACCGTCTACGCCTTCGTCCTCGGGACCGGACTCATCCGGGCGCGCGAGCCCGAGCTGGCCTGGCAGGCCATCGGCAGGGGCCTCGGGAACCGGGTGCCGGTGCATCTGGCGATCGATCCGAAGGAGCCGGCCCGCCTCTACGCCGTCGCCATCGAGCCAGGAAGCCACGCGACGGCCATCCTCGCCAGCGGCGATGGCGGGGAGACCTGGACGGAGTTCGGGGAATAGCGGCCGAAGGGGTCAGCCGCCGGTGACGCTCATATGGCGCGAGACCGCCGGACGCGTGTGGCGGCGGTCGATGACGAAGTCGTGGCCCTTGGGCTTGCGTGAAATCGCCTCATGGATCGCGGCGATCAGGGCCTCGTCGCCCTCGCTGCTGCGCAAGGGGGCGCGCAGGTCGGCGGCATCTTCCTGGCCCAGGCACATATAGAGCGTGCCGGTGCAGGTGAGCCGCACGCGATTGCAGGATTCGCAGAAATTGTGGGTCAGCGGCGTGATGAAGCCGAGCCGCCCGCCAGTCTCGCGCACCCGCACATAGCGGGCTGGCCCGCCGGTGCGGTAATCAAGCTCTTCCAGCGTCCAGCCCCTGGCGATCCGCGCCTTGAGAATCGAGAGCGGCAGATACTGGTCGAGCCGCGCCTCGCCGCCGATCTCGCCCATCGGCATGACCTCGATGAAGGTGAGGTCGAAGCCCTCCTCGCCGCACCAGGCGATCAGCCGGTCGAACTCGTCCTCGTTGACGCCCTTCAGCGCCACGGTGTTGATCTTCACCGCCAGACCGGCGGCCTTGGCCGCGGCGAGGCCCTCCATCACCTTCTCCAGGCGGCCCCAGCGG
>DATIDB010000292.1:0-3039 GCA_035456545.1 Alphaproteobacteria bacterium
CCCTTCAATGTCAATAGCCGTTGGACCGACAGAACGTCGCTTCGGAAGTTTCTGCCGCCTCTTCCAACGGAGCCCTGCAACTTCTTCACTGAGCACCTCAAACGATTAGCACGGCGCCCGACGGACATCCAGCGGGTGTGCTTCCGAAACAGGTGCAACTGGTGTGGTTGGCCTACAAGGGCCGAGGCCGGATGCCGATCTCAGGTCGTATGTCGGAGAGATGAAAATTGCGCCGGGTTCGCGACGAAAGCGCCATCCATGTCTCGGCCGCCCGCCTCAATGCACATGGCGCATCTCATCCCTCCTCGCACGGCGCCGGCGCCGGCTCGAACGTCACCGCGCCCGTGGCGAGATCGACCGCGACCCGTTGCCCGAGCGCGTCGGTGAAGGCGAGCGCGCCGTTCGGCTCGATCGCCGGCGCCGTCGCCGGGCAGCGCCACCAGATCGAGGAGACGCTGATCGGGAATTGGGCGATCTGCGCCTCGCTGTAGAGGTCCTTCAGCTCGTAGCTCTTCAACGTCTCGCCCGAAGGCGCATAGACGACCACGACCGGGCCGTATCCCGCGTTGTGCCAGTTATCGAGCGTCGCCAGCGTGCCGTCCTCGCCGATCGCGAAGAACACCGGCTTCACCGGATTGAGCAGCTCCCGCTCCTGATAGAGGACGAATTGCGACTGCGCCTCGTCCAGCCGGTAATAACGCGCCTGCGCATGCGGTCCGGTCGGCGCGCCCTTGAATCCCGCCGCCTCGCCCCAGCTTTGGCCGGGGACGACGCGCACGACGATGCGTCCATCCGAACTGATCGCCCCCGACTCGGTCGCGGTGAGCCACTGATCGGCGCGCGCCGCCATCGAAATTGCGCCCCAGGCGGCCAGAATGCAGATGGCCGCTATCGTTAGTCGGTGCCCCCTCACGTCGAACCCCCCATTACCCCTTCGCCGTCTTCAGCACTTCCTCGACATGGCCGGGCACCTTCACCCTGCGCCAGACCGCCCGCACGATCCCCTTCTCGTCGATGAGGAAGGTGGCGCGGTCGACGCCGAGATATTTGCGCCCGTACATGCTCTTCTCGACCCAGGTGCCGTAGGCCTCCGAGACCTTGCCGTCAAGGTCCGAGGCGAGGGGGAAGGGCAGTCCGTATTTCGATTTGAACTTATCGTGCGAGGCGACGCTGTCGCGTGAAACGCCGATAACGGCGATGCCGTGCCGCGCCAGCTCCGGCATGCGGTCGCGAAAACCGCAGGCCTCCGCCGTGCAGCCCGAGGTCGCGTCCTTCGGGTAGAAGTAAAGCACGACCTTCTTGCCCCGCAGGTCCTTCAGCCTGAGGCGTCCGCCGCCATCGGCCGGCAGGGTGAAGTCCGGGGCGGGCTTGCCGATCTCGACGCTCAAGCGGCCTCCTCTCAGCTCTCGGGTTCGGGTGCGTTCTCCTCGCCCGGCGCGGCGGCGAGGACGATCTCCTCATAGAGCGCGCGCACGCGCCGGGCGGTGTCGGCCATCTTTTCCGTCAGCGCGGAGAAGTCAACGGCGCCGCCGACGCGCGCGAGCGCCAGGCGCAGCGGCTCGCTCGCCTGCGCCTCCTCGAAGCCGCCACCGGTGGTGAGCCTGAGATAGCCTTGGAGGCCTCGCCAGAGCCGCCCCGCCTGGATCAGCGACTCCGCCGCCTCCGGCGCGAGCAGCCCATGCCGGGCCAGCGCGGCCAATGCCGCCGCGGTATTGGCATGAAGGACCCGCGGATGCTCGGCCGCGTGCAGCAGCATCAGGTACTGGGCGATGAACTCGACATCGATGAGGCCGCCCGGCGCCTGTTTCACGTCCCAGGGCGAGGCGGGTCGGCCATGCGCCTCCATGCGCCGACGCATCGAGGCCACATCGCCGGCCAGGCGCTCGGGATCGCGCGGGCGGATGAGGACGCGGCGGATCGCCGCCTCGATGCGCGCGCGGAATTCCGGCTCGGCGACGATCACCCGGGCGCGCGTCAGCGCCATATGCTCCCAGGTCCAGGCCTCCGCCTCCTGGTAGCGTTGGAATCCCTCCAGCGACACCGCGATCGGCCCGGCATTGCCCGAGGGCCTGAGGCGCATGTCGACCTCGTAGAGCGCGCCCTCCTGCGTCTTGGCGGTGTAGGCGTTGATCAGCCGCTGCGAGAGCCGCCCCTTGTAATGCGAAGCGGGCAGCGGCTTGGGTCCGGAGGAAGCGAGGTTCGGGTCGGGCTCGTCATAGAGAAAGATGAGATCGAGATCGGAGGTCACCGTCATCTCCCGCCCGCCGAGCTTGCCGAGCGCGACGACGGCGATCCCTGGCCCGGGCAAGGTCCCGTGCAGTGCGGCGTATTCCCGCAGCACGGGGGCGTGGATGCCGTTCAGCGCCGCATCGGCGACGTTCGAAAGCGCGATGCCGGCGGCGTCGGCGTCAAGCAGGTGGCGCAGGATGGCGACGCCCACCTGGAAGTTTCGGTCGTTCGCCCAGCGGCGCGTGAGGTCGAGCGCTTCCTGGTAGTCGGGGGCTTGCCGGAGCGCCGCGGAAAGCTCGGCTTCCAGTTCGGCCGCGCCGGGCGGCGCCTCGCCGAAGCCGGGCGCCAGCACGGCATCGAGCAGCTGCGGCTTTCGGCTCAATCGCTCGGCCAGCCTCGGCGCGCCGCCCAGGATTTCGGCGATCAGGTCGAGCAGCCCCGGATTGGCGGCGATCATCGAGAAGAGCGGAACGCCCCCCGGCAGATTGGCAAGGAAGGCGTCGAATCGCGCGAAGGCGGTATCGGGATGGCCAGTGCGGGCGAGGGTCTGGAGCAGGCGCGGCATCAGCTCGGTGAGGAGCTCGCGCGCCCGCGTGGAGCGCGTCGCCCGATAGCGGCCGTGATGCCAGGCGCGGATGGTCGCGCTGACCGCCGCGCCGTCACTGAAGCCGAGGCGCTCCAGCGTGCGCACGGTCTCCGGGTCGGCCTCGGTCCCGGTGAAGACCAGGTTGCCGGGTCCGCTCAAATCCGGCTGCTCCTCGAACAGCTCGGCATAGATGCGCTCGACCGCGCGAAGCCGGCCGACCAGCT
>DATIDB010000293.1:0-2773 GCA_035456545.1 Alphaproteobacteria bacterium
ATCTACCGTGGACGCTGTCAAGGGGATGTGGCGAGTTTCCACGGTTTGTTGTCCCTGGCGATGGCATTGAGGGTGACGAGCATTTTCCGCATCACGGCGACCAGGGCGACTTTCCCCGGCCGGCGGTTGGTGCCGACGAGCCGGTCATAGACGTCTCTGATCGGCGAGGGGTGGCGGATCGCGGAGCGTGCGGCGTTGAACAGGCAGCGGCGGACGTTGACGCGGCCGTGGCCGGTGGGGTTGCGGCCGCTTCTGCATTTGCCGCTTTCGTGGGTTTGCGGCGCGAGCCCGACCAGGGCGGCGATCTGCTTGCCGTTGAGCCGGCCGAGTTCGGGAAGATCGGCGATCAGGACCATGGCGGTGATCGGTCCGACGCCGTGCAGGCTTTGCAGCAAGTGAAAGCGCCGGGCCAGCTCGGGCTTCGCCTTGATCTTCTCGAGCAGTTCACCCTCGATGGCATCCAGGCTGGCGCTCAGGGCGGTGATGACCGCAAGCAGACTGTCCTTGATCGCGCCGGGGCGGGCGCTGGCCAGCCTGCAGCGTTCCGCCTGCAGCGCTTCGACCAGCTGGCGGCGCCGGGCCACCAGGTCGCGCAACTCGTCGTCCCCGAGGATCGTCCCGCCGCCGCCCCGCCGAACCCGCTCGTCGGCGGCGAAGGCGGCGATCAGCTGCGCATCGATCTTGTCGGTCTTGGCCTTGATCCCCCGGCTCTTGCGGAACGCCAGCACCTCGTTGGGGTGGACCCGGACAAAGGTAATGGCTTGATCGCGCAAGGCATCCTGGAGCGTCCGCGCATAGCCGCCGGTGGGCTCGAAAACCACCAGCGCCGGTCGGACCCGGCGCAGCCAGCCGGTAATGGCCTCGGCGGTGTTGTCCAGGCGCTCGACCTGGCCCTCGCCGGGGAGGGCCAGGTCGAGCCACCCCTTCGATACGTCCACGCCGACGATGATCGACTTGCTCATGATTGTCCCCTGCGACAGATTGGAGTTCTGGTCAGCACGCAGGATTGCATCCGGGCGACAAAGCCCCCTCTACCGTACGCGTGTCCGACCGCGACGTCGGCGGGACCCGAGATCGCCACGGTCATTCAAGACCAATCCACGATCGGGAAACCCCGCCGACGTCCCCATCCTGCAATGGGACGACCACCATGCAATCCACGTCTTCGTGGACCCGCGGGCTTGTCCCTACGGGATTCACACATTTTTTAGTGTCCAACCGTGTTTGATGGCGTGGAACTGGACGAGACCGTGGAGCATGACGACGGGACCGGGCTTTCCGTAATCGCCGGTCCAGCCGCCGAGGCGGGCGAGGACCCAGGCGGCGAAGGCGAGGGACCCGGGCGGGTGTGGATTGTTCTGGCGCACGGTCCTGCCTTCGAGGCTAGCGCCGACGGCTTCGAGGGCGGGACGATCGTCGGGGTCGAAGGCGTCCTCGATCGGGCGCTTGGCCGCGCCATCGCGCTCGCGGACGAGCTGCAGCACGGTGACGGCGGCAATGAGGCTCGCCGCCACCAGCTTCTCGAACGGGCCGCCTTCGGCGAGGCGCAGCGCCTCGACGGCGAAGCCCTTGGTCTTCAGCGTGCGGAACAGCTCCTCGATGAGCCAGCGCCGGCGAGAGAACGCGACGATCCGGCGCGCAGCGGCGGCCACGGTGTGGGTGGTCAGCAGGCGCCAGGGGGCGATCGGCACGCCCTCCGGCGGGTCCACTTCCGCGGCCTCCACCAGGGTGAGCGTCCCCGAGGGCGGCAGGGCCTTCAGTTCGGGGTGGCCCTTGCGGCTGACCGGGCGGGCGATCTCGAGGTGCCGAAGCGCAAGGCGAGGGCCGCCGGCAGCGCGATGGTCATGCGCGCGGCTTCGGGAAGGCTCGCGGCGCGCTCGAACAGGCGCGATCCCTCGGTGCGGACACGGTCCTGGCCGGCGCGGATCAAAACCTCGGCGCCCGCCGGCTTCCAGGCGAAATCCTCGTAGATGTCGCCTTCGCGATCGGCGACGACGGTGACGCCGCTCGCCCCGGACATCGAGGCGGCGGCGCGTTCGGCACCGTCGAGCCCGCGCCGACTCTCCTTTTCGGCGAAGGCCTTGTCTTTGGACTGCGCCGCCTTGCCGCCGGTGCGCAAGAAGAAGCGCGCATTCACCAGTCCCAAAAGGGCCCCCTCGATCGCATCGACCGCGATCACCGGAGGCAACGCGATGCAGCGGCCTTTGTCTTCGGCGCGAACCGTCGTCGTGTCCTGGATCGCCAGCACATGGCGCCCGGCAACCCACCTCAGGGTCCGAGCCGGCCGCGGTTTCGATCCTCTCCTCGACGCTCACCGCCGGATTGCGCAGACCCCGCGTGATCCTGATCTCGCCCGCACGGGCGCCGCCGAGCCGGCGAACCCTGACCCCGCGGCTGCCCACCGCAACCCGCCGCGCGGGCAAAAACGCTCCCCCTCGTTCCCGCCGGCGGTCCCCAAACCGGCCCAGCGTCCCGTCCATCATCACCTGGCCCCGAGCAATGGTCTCATCTTCCCAGGGACTCACACCACAAATGGAAAAGCAAAACATCCTAACCTCAAGATGTGTGAATGCCGTAGCCTTCTGGGAGAGGGTGGCCTGCGCGGCGGGCGGCTGAGGGCATGACGCCGATCCCGGATCAGACTGACTTAGCTGACGAACGGGTCGCGCATCATAATGGTGTCGTCGCGCTCGGGGCTGGTCGAGAGCAAGTGCACCGGCGCGCCGATGAGCTCCTCGATGCGGCGGATGTATTTCACCGCAGTCGCCGGCAG
>DATIDB010000294.1:0-7892 GCA_035456545.1 Alphaproteobacteria bacterium
GGGCGATCGATCTCAAGGCGCTCGGCGAGCGCATCGGCGCTGGCCGGGTCTCCTTCGGCAGCCCGGATCGGCTGATGCGCCATCTCGGCGTGATCCCGGGGGCGGTCACCCCATTCGCGGCGCTGAACGACCGCGACCGCGCCGTCACCGTCGTGCTCGATGCCGAGATGCTGCGGCACGATCCCTTGAACTATCACCCGCTCCGCAACGACCGCACCAGCGCGATCGCGCCGCAGGACCTGGTCCGGTTCCTCGAGGCCGAAGGCCATCCCCCGCGGGTGATGGATCTCGGCTGACCGGCGCGGCTCCCGGGATGACGGCCTTCCGCGGCACGCCTCCCCGGCGATGCGTGGAGGGTCAGGCGAGGGCCACCAGATCGACCGGGCCGGGGAGATCGGAGAGCTGAGAGCCCGGCAGCGGCTTGGGCTCGAACACCGCACGCCAGCCCTGCTCCTCGGCGAGCGCGACGGCGACCTTGGTGGCGAGCCCGCGCGAGCCCGCGCGCTTGTTGTGTTTCTCCAGCTTGGCCGCGAGGTTCACCGCATCGCCGATCACGGTGTATTCGAGCCGGACCGAGTCGCCGACGGCGCCGAACACCACGCGTCCCGTCGCGACCGCTCCGTTGACGGAGAGCGGCGGCAGGCCGGATGTCCGCCGCTCCGCCTCCCAGGCCTTGCTCTCGACGAGGCAGGCGAGCAGCGCGCCGATCGCATCGGCCGCGTAGCGCGCCGACGGTCGGGTCGCGCCGAAGGTCGCCATGATCCCGTCGCCCAGGAACTTGTCGACCGTTCCTCCATGGGCCCGGATCACGGGGACCATGCGCGCCTGGTACTCGGCCAGCATGGCGATGACCTCGGCCGGAGGCAGGGTGGCCGCGTAGCGGGTGAAGCCGCGGATGTCGAGGATGAGGATCGCCGCATCGCGCAGCTCGCCTTCTCCCGCGGCGATTTCCTGCTCGGAGCCGGTGATGCGCTGCGCGATCTCGGGCGCGAAGAAGCGGGAGAGGTCGCGGGCCGCCGCCCCTTCCGCCACCGCCCGGGTGAGCAGGGCGCGCGCCCGGGTTATGGCGAGCGCCAGGATCGCCGTCACCACCAGCATCGAAATGATCTTGTCGAACTCCGCCCCAAGCAGGATCGAGTTGGAGGTGAGGTACTCGACGTAGTTGCGCGTGATCATCGAATTGAGCGGATCGATCCAGACCACGTAGAGCACCATGGCGAGCCAGCCGAGCGCCGCGGCCAACCCGGCGAAGATCACGTATTTCGCCTCGAAGCGCAGCGCGCGCAGCGCGATGAAGATGAAGACGTAAAGCAGCGTCGGCACCTTCAAGTAGAAGGACGGCGGCTGGCCATACTGCAGGTGAAAGCTCCAGATCAGGCCGAAGAGCAGCGTCATGTCGATGAGGATCGAGAGCGCGAGCAGCCAGCCGGGCAGGCGCATGCGGTAGGCGAGGCCGAGCCGCGCCAGCGTGAACAGCGCATAGATGCCGATCGCCCAGGGAACAGGCCGGAACGGCGCGTCGGCGGCGAAGGTCTTGGGGGAGACCGCATAGAGCGCGGCGAAGGTCACGACCACCGCGAGCTGGATCCATCCGATCAGGATCTCGCTGGCGTCCTGCTGTTCGCGGACCGCGCGCTCGACGCGCTCGGGAAGGTTGGGCGCGCGCAAGGGGATGGCGAGCCCGCGCAAGAGCGATAGCGATTGGGCCATGGGGTCCGTGCTCCCACGAAGTCCGGGTCGGCTTTCGGTCGGCAAGTCTAATCCGAGCGCCGGAGCCGGCGGTTCATTTTGCCGTGAGCGGGGAGGGCCGTTCAGATGCTGAGCAGCATGCCCTCGCGCGCGACCACCGTGCCCGGCCGCAGCCGCTCGGCTTCCGCCGCGATCTTGTCCATGAAAAGGTCGTCGTGTCCGGGATCGTGATGGAAGATGACGAAGCGCCCGACCTTGGCGGCCTCGGCCAGCTTCATCCCCTGCTGCCATGTGGAGTGGCCCCAACCGGCATAGCCGGGATATTCCTCGTCGGTGTAGGTGCTGTCGTAAATGAACAAGTCGGCGCCTTCGATCAGCCCGAGGATCGAGGTGTCGAGCCCTCCGTTCTGGTGCTCGGTGTCGGTGACATAGGCGACCGCGCGGCCGCCGTAGCCGACGCGGTATCCGGTCGCGCCGTTCGGATGGTTGAGCGGCGCGGTGTCGACGGTGATGCCCGGATGCGGCTCCAGCCGCTCGCCCGCCGTGAAGTCGTTGAACTCGGTATCGGCGTCGAAGGCCGCCGGCGGGATGGGGAAGAGCGGCGCCGCCATCATCTGGCAGAGCACGTCCATCAGGCCGCGCTCGGGCTTCAGATGCCCCGCCCAGAGGCGGAACTTGTTCCGCGCGGCGAAAAGCGGCTTGAAGAATGGCACGCCCGCGACGTGGTCGAGATGCGAATGGCTGAAGAAGATGTCCGCATCCAAGGGCGGCGCGCCCTCGAGCGTGCGCCCCAGCTCGCGCAGCCCCGTGCCGCCGTCGAAGATCAGGAGATGCGGCCCGCAACGCATTTCGACGCAGGCCGTGTTGCCGCCATAGCGGACATAGGAATCGCCCGGGCAAGCGATGCTGCCGCGCACGCCCCAGAACCGGACCTGGATTCCGTCCTCTGCCATCCTCTTCGCCGGCTTCCAGGGAAAACGCGCCTCAAGTCAAGGGAGCGGCGCAAGCCCTGGAGGGATGTCATAGCAAGCCTGCGCCCCCTTCGCAAACCGGCCGGGGCGCCGGAGCTCAGGGGACCAGCCGGTAGCCGCCCGCCTCGGTCACCAGGATCTCCGCGCGGGAGGGGTCCTTCTCGATCTTCTGGCGCAGGCGGTAGACATGGGTCTCCAGGGTGTGCGTGGTCACGGCGGCATTGAACCCCCACACCTCGCCGAGGAGCTTTTCGCGCCCGACCACCTGGCCGCCCGTCCGGTAGGGGTATTTCAGAATCGCCGTTTCCTTTTCGGTCAGATGGATCTTCTTCCGGGCGGCCTCCTCGACCAGCAGCTTCTGGCTGGGCCGGAAGGTGTAGGGGCCGATGATGAAGACCGCCTCCTCGCTTTGCTCGTGCTGGCGAAGCTGGGCGCGCAGCCGGGCCAGCAGCACGTTGAAGCGGAAAGGCTTGGTGACGTAGTCGTTCGCGCCCGCCTCCAGCCCCAGCACGGTGTCGGAATCGGAATCGGCTCCGGTCAGCATGATCACCGGCGCGGCGAAGCCGGCGCGGCGCATCAGCCGGCAGACCTCGCGACCGTCCATGTCCGGAAGGCCGACATCGAGGAGCACCGCGTCGTACTGGCCGTTCTTGGCGCGCGCCAGCGCCGCCTCTCCCGTATCGGCCTCCTCGGTGAGGAACTCCTCCAGCCGCGCAAGCTGCTCGGCCAGGGACTGCCGCAGGGTCGTGTCGTCATCGACCAGCAGGATCTTCTTCAGCGCCGACACCTGGAAAACCCGCTCCGCCCTGACCGCTCCGAAATTGCGACGAATTCTATCAGGTCCGCGAAGAGCCTTACATCGGGCTCGCGGCGATGCCCAGCCGCCGCTCCAGCCAGCCCAGGGCCGGGCTCGACGGGTCCGCAAGGCAGCCCACCGCCTCGAAATGATCGAGCCCCGGCAGCAGGATGGCCTCGGTCTTCCCGCCCTTTCCCCAATGGGCGGCCATTTCGTCCTGTTGGCGCAGGAACTCCGGCGTCTCCCGTTCGCCGACCGCAAGCAGAAGCGGCCTCTCGGGCCGCGGTCGCGCGGCGATGGGGCTCATGCTCCGAGCCGTCGCTTCGTCCAGCTTCAGGATCGGGTTCTGATAGGAGAGCCGGATCGGCTCCAGGTCGTAAACGCCGCTGACGGAGCAGGCGGCCTTGACCAGATCGGCCGGCAGGGCGCCGAGCGCCGTCCAGTCGCTCGCCAGAAGCATCGTCGCCAGATGCCCGCCCGCCGAGTGCCCGGCAAGAACCAGCCGTCCGCGATCGGCGCCGAGCGAGTAGGCGTTGTGCCAGAGCCACAGCGCGGCCTCCCGGCAGCTCTCCACCATTTCGGGGATGCCGGCCTCCGGGGCCAAAGGGTAGTTGATCGAGGCGAAGGAGACCCCGCGCTCCACCCAGGCCGGGGCGAGCCAGCTGAAGTCGCTCTTGTCCAGCGCCTGCCAATAGCCTCCATGGATGAAGGCGAGGAGCGGCGCCCCGTTCTCCGCCGCCGGGAAGTAATCGAGCCGCTGCTTGGGGTCATCGCCATAGGGCAGGTCGAGATGCCCGTCCAGCCGCGCGCGCGCCTCCGCGCCGGCCTCGGCCCAGCGGCGGAAATGCTCCGGATGCTCCGGGACGAGCGCGCGCAGATTGTACTGCGCATCGAGGGCGGCCTGGTCGTAGCCGCGATAGACCGGCGTAGTCATGACCCCGCGAAGCTAGCGGCAGCCGGGCCGCGAGGGAAGGGCGCGGCTTGACAGGGGTTGCGGTTTCTCCTCCCCTGGGTTCCTCGGGTTGGTGGGCAGGGGGCCTCGACGATGCAGTTCACTCAGATGCTGAAGGACCGGATACGCGACGCCGCGCCCGGATCCTCGCCGAAAGTTTATCTGAAGACATCGGACGGGACGGAATTTCGCGGGACGGTGGCCGCGGTCGGCGACGACTTCGTCGAGATCAGGACGGATCAGGGCCGCGCCTATGCGGTGATGGTGGATCACATCGTCTTCGCCGGATTCTAAGGCGGCATCGCCGCTGGAACATGGCGTACTCGCCGAACGGGGCGCTCCGGCGGCGGGCCTGCCATCTCCCCCGCCCGCTTGGCAGGCGGCGGCGAAAGGCCTAGCTTCTGCCTCATGATCGATCAAAGGGCCCTCAAGCCGGCGAAGCCAGGCTCGCCCCGGGCGTTGCGTGCCGCCGTCCACCGGGCGCTCGCCGAGCTGCGGCGCGGCGAGCCGGTCGTGCTGACCGCCGCCGGGGGGCCTGCGGCGCTCATCCTTCCCGCCGAAATGGCGAGCGGGCCCGCCTTGGCCCGGATGCGGTCCGAGGGCGGTCGGCCCTTCCTCGCTCTGACCCGGCAGAGGGCCGCCGCGTTGGGCGGATTCGGCTCGGGCGAAGGCCCCGTGGCCGTGCCGCTCGCGGCCGACGCCTCGGCCGAGGAGGTGGTCGCGCTGGCCGATCCGACCCGCCTTCCGATCGGCGTCGATGCCGGGCGGCCTTTCGGCCCGGTCGAAGCGGCCCCAACGGCGCTCTCGGCCGCCGCGATCCAGCTCATGCGGATCGCGCGCCTGTTGCCGGCGGCGCTGCTGGCGCCCCTGCCCGAAGGGACCGGGCCGGCGGTGGCGCAGTCGCGCGACATCCTCGCGGTGGATGCCGAAGCGGTCGCGGCCTATGGGCCGGTCGGTGCCGCGCCTCTCCAGCGCGTCGCGGAGGCGCGGGTGCCGCTTGCGGGTGCGGAGGACGCGCGCGTGATCGCCTTCCGGCCCGAGGACGGCGGGGAGGAGCATCTCGCCATCGTCATCGGCGCGATCGACGCGGCGCGCCCGGTGCTCACCCGAATCCATTCGGAATGCCTTACCGGCGATCTGTTGGGAAGCTTGCGCTGCGATTGCGGCGACCAGCTCAAGGGCGCGATCGCCGCGATCGGCGCGGCGGGCGGGGGCGTGCTGCTCTATCTGGCGCAGGAGGGGCGCGGCATCGGGCTCGTCAACAAGCTGCGCGCCTACGAGCTGCAGGACCGCGGCGCCGACACCGTCGACGCCAACCGCGCGCTCGGCTTCGAGCCGGACGAGCGCGCCTTCGAGCCGGCGGCGGAGATGCTGAAGGCGCTCGGCATCGCCAGCGTTCGACTTCTCACCAACAACCCCGCGAAGGTCGCCGCGCTGACGCGGCAGGGCATCGCCGTGCCTGAGCGCGTTCCGCACCGCTTTCCCGCCAACGACCATAACGAGCCCTATCTGAGGGCGAAGGCGCGCGGGCTGGGGCATCTGTTCTAGGCGTGCCGGACGGCGGGGCATTGCTGCTCTTTCTGGCGGCGGCCGTGCTGGTCGCCTGCTCGCCCGGTCCCGGCATCTTCTATGTCGCCGCGCGGACCCTCTCGGGCGGCCGCGGCGAGGGCCTCGCCTCGATCCTCGGCACCGCTCTGGGCGGCCTCGTTCATGTGCTCGCCGGCGCGGCCGGGGTGTCGGCCCTTGTGATGGCGAGCGCGGAGGCCTTCACCGCGCTGAAGGTCGCGGGCGCCATCTATCTTCTCTGGCTCGGCATCGCGACCTGGCGCAGCGCGGAGCGGATGCCCGACATGGTCGCGGCGCCAGGGCGGGGATGCGGCAACGCGCTGCGCGACGGCATCGCCGTCGAGGCGCTGAACCCGAAGACGGCGGCGTTCTTCCTGGCGTTCCTGCCGCAATTCGTCGATCCGAGCGGGAGCGTCGCCGCGCAATTCATTCTGCTCGGCCTGATCTCGGTCACTCTGAACTCGCTGGCCGATCTCGTCGTGGTGCATCTCGCCGCGCGGCTGCGCGCGGGCGTTGCCGCGCGGCCGGCGCTGCTGCGGACCCTGCGCAAGGCCTCGGGCGCGGCGCTCTGCGCGCTCGGCCTGTCGCTCGCGCTGGCGCAGCGCGCGCGTTAGAGGGGACCGGTATGGACCTCATCGTCTCCGCCTCGGGCGAAGCGCGTTGGGAAAAACGCCGTTTCCGCTGCGCCATGGGAAAGGGCGGGGTCATATCCGACAAACGCGAGGGCGACGGCGCGACGCCGATCGGGGCCTGGCCGATGCGCCGGCTGCTCTACCGCGCCGATCGTGTGGGCACGCCATCGACCAGCCTTCCCGCGGCGCCGATCGCTCCGCAGGACGGATGGTGCGACGATCCGGCCGATCCGGCCTACAACCGGCCTGTGCCGCTGCCTTATCCCGCGCGCCACGAACGGCTCTGGCGCGAGGATGAGATCTACGACCTCCTGATCGTGCTCGGCCACAACGACGACCCGGTTGTCCCCGGCCTCGGCAGCGCCATCTTCCTCCACATCGCCCGGCCCGACTGGGGGCCGACCGAGGGCTGCGTCGCCCTCGCGCGGGCCGATCTCGAAGCGCTGCTCGCGCGAGCGCGGCCGGGCGACCGTGTGGTGGTGGAGGGATGAATGCAGAGGCTCGCCGTTCTTGCGCTGCTTGCCGCGCTGGTCCCGGTCCAGGCCATCGCCGAGGAGATCCGATATTTCCCGGTGCCGGACGGCAGCGGACCGCATGACGTCGCGCCGGCGCCCGATGGAACCGTCTGGTACACGGGCCAGGGCAACGGCACGCTGGGGCGCCTCGATCCCGCAAGCGGGGAAGTCGAGGAGGTCGCGCTCGGCGATGGCTCGGCGCCCCATGGCGTGATCGTCGGGCGGGACGGGGCCGCCTGGGTCACCGACGGCGGGCAGAACGCGATCCTGCGAGTCGATCCGCGGTCCCTCAAGGTCGATATCTTCCCGCTGCCGAAGGACGCGCCGCCCGCCAATCTCAACACCGCCGCCTTCGACGGGGCGGGGGTGCTCTGGTTCACCGGGCAGAACGGCATCTACGGTCGACTCGACCCGGCTGAGGGCAAAGTCCGGGTGTTCGAAGCGCCTCGAGGGCGCGGGCCCTACGGTATCGACGCGACGCCCTCGGGCGATGTTTGGTACGCCTCGCTCGCCGGCAGCCATATCGCGCGGATCGATGGGAAATCCGCCAAGGCCGAGATCGTCGAGCCGCCGATGCCGGGTCAGGGCGCGCGGCGGATCTGGTCGGATTCCAAGGGCGGGCTCTGGGTCAGCGAGTGGAACTCCGGCCAGGTCAGCCGCTATGACCCGGCGGATGGAAGCTGGAGGAGCTGGGCTCTGCCGGGCGAGCGGCCCAAGCCCTATGCGGTCTATGTCGACGACCGCGACCGCGTCTGGCTCACCGATTTCGGC
>DATIDB010000295.1:0-2993 GCA_035456545.1 Alphaproteobacteria bacterium
TCCTCCCGCATCCGCGACGAGGTATCGCACCGTCCAGGAACGGTCGTCGAACAGCAGGTCGTCCACCCGACCTATTTCGCCGTCGGTGGCCTGAATGGTATAGCCGCGCAGATGCTCTGCCCGATACAGCATAAGTATCCCAAACCGAGAAACGGAACTCGCTTGAGAAGCGCTATGGCAACGCCGGGCCGTCCGCGCCTGTTGCGGGCCGACTATCTCTTGGAAATGCCCGAATAGACCACCGGCGTGACCGCCGAGATGGCGCGCATGGGCCGGCGCTCCGCGGCCGCGCGTTCGGCCAGCCGCTGACGCACGAGCTGGATCCCCGCCTTGTCGTCTCCGCCGAATTCCGACCGCCGCAGCCGCTCGACGGTGGCCGATCCGTCCTCGTACTCGACTTCGAAGTAACCGTATTCGTCGCGCGAGCCGCCGGAGAAGAGGCGGGGCTCCGGGAATGTGTCCTCCTCCTCGCCCGGCTCGGCGCGCTTCGCCTGAGGCGTGCTCGGAGATCGACCCCTCAAGGCGCGCACGATCGGCGAGGCGAGCATCGGGTGCCGGCGCGGCTCGCCCTCGATCTGTTCCTCACGCTCTTGGGCAGGAGGTATGGCGGAACGCGGCGGCGCCGAGCGGATGATGCGCGGTCGCGACGTCTCCGCGGCGGGTCGCGAGGCGGGCTCGCGCGGCGTCTGGCGCGCCAGGGCCGGCTCCGCGCCGGGTCCGCGCGCGGGCGGACGCTCGCGTTCGACGGCCATGCGGGGCGGCTTCGGTTCCTCGATGAACAGAAGGCGAGGCTCGGTGCGCTCCTCCTCGGGAATGATGGGATATGTGCGGAGCGGCTCCTCCCGTATCGTGCGCACCGCCCCGGACCCAGGCTGGCGCACCAGAAGCGCGATCACCCCGGCGCCCGTGACCACCGATCCCCAGGAGGTCGTCAAGCGCTTCAGATAGTCGCCCCAGAAGCCCGGCTGGACCTCGGGAGCGGTGAAGATCGGCAAGAGCCCGAGGCCCGGGGCCAAGGACCAGTAACCGAGCGCCACATAGACGAGATCCAGAAGGCAGTATCCCGTCCATACCGCAATCAGCCCGACCGCGAGTTGATATGCCGCTCGGCGCACCTTGTCCAATCCTGTTCGCCCCCCCGGCCGATGGAAACTGTAACCCTGGCCAAGCTGAGAAACAGCCGAGGATGGGGTTTCGCTGCCGATTGCCGTCGAATGCCCCGGCGACAAATTATTTCCCGACGGCTCAGTGCTCCGAGATTTCCGTTGTCCACCCCGTTTCCGCTTGCAATCCTGTGCGCCCCGCGCCGGCTCGGCCGGCGCAGGAAGAGGGAGGACATAAGAAAAATGCGAATAGGAGCGAAATTCCTGGCCCTGGCCATGGCCGGCGCGCTCGGCTGCGCCGCCGGCAGCGCCATGGCGGCGCCGGAATCGAAGGACCCGATCAAGCTGACCCTCCATGACTGGACGGGCCAGCTTCTCACCACCCAGCTAATGGGCGAGGTGCTCAAGAAGGGTGGCTACAACGTCGAATATGTCGTGGCCGACTACCTGGCGCAGTTCGCCGGCCTCGAGACCGGCGACCTGCACGTCGCCATGGAGATCTGGGCGACGACCGGCCAGGAGGCGATGGATAAGTCGCTGGCCACCGGCAACACCGAAAATCTCGGCGAGACCGGGATGGTGGCCATCGAGGAGTGGTGGTACCCGATCTATATGAAGGAGAAATGTCCGGGGCTGCCCGATTGGAAGGCGCTCAACGACTGCGCGGAGGCCTTCTCGATCCCTGAGACCGCGCCCAAGGGCCGCTATCTCGCCGGTCCCGTGACCTGGGGCGGGTTCGATGAGGAGCGGGTCGAGGGTCTCGGCCTCGACTACGAGGTCGTGCATGCCGGCACGGACGCCGCCCTCTTCGCCGAGCTGGAATCGGCCTATCAGCGCCAAGCGCCGGTGCTGCTGTGGATCTATTCCCCGCATTGGGCGACGGCCAAGTACAAAGGCGAGTGGATCGAGTTTCCGAAATACGAGCCGGCCTGCTACACCGACCCGGCCTGGGGCGAGAACAAGAGCGCCACGCATGACTGCGGCAAGCCGCGCGGCCCGATCTGGAAGGTCGGCTGGGCGGGCCTGAAGGACAAATGGCCCGGCGCCCACAAGGCCATCAAGGCCTTCACCCTCGACAATCACGAGATGAGCCAGATGATCGTGGCCGTCGATCTCGAGGGCAGGAAGATCGAGGAGGTCGTGGCCGACTGGATCGCCAAGAACGAGAGCCGCTGGAAGGCCTGGATCGGCCAGTAGGAACTCCTCCGGCAACCGTGGTAGGGCGGGCCTGGATCGGCCCGCCCTCCTGCATTTAAGCTGACCTCCATCTTGACCGCCGCAGCCCAACCTCGCGACCCAGCCCAAGCGACGCCGAAGCTTGCCTGCCGAGGCGTGTGGAAGCTGTTCGGCGCGGGCGCGGACCGGCTCGTGCCCGGCGCCGGCGGATTCGATCCGGAGGCGCTTGCCAGTGCAGGCGCCGTCGTGGCCGTGCGCGACGCCGGCTTCGACATCGCCGAGGGCGAGATCTTCGTCATCATGGGCCTCTCGGGCTCCGGCAAGTCGACGCTGGTGCGTTGCCTCTCGCGCCTGATCGAGCCCAGCGCGGGAGAGGTCCTGCTGGACGGGCGCAATCTGCTTGCCGCCTCCGAGCGGGAGATGATCGAGATCCGGCGGCACAAGATGGGCATGGTGTTCCAGCATTTCGCTCTCCTGCCGCACCTGACCGTGCTCGGCAACGTCGCCTTTCCGCTCGAGGTCCAGGGCCAGGACCGGGCCCGGCGCGAGGCCCGCGCCCGCGAGATGATCGAGCTGGTCGGCCTCAAGGGCCGCGAGCTCTACTACCCGCGCGAGCTCTCGGGCGGCCAGCAGCAAAGGGTCGGGATCGCCCGCTCGCTCGCGGTCGAGCCCGAGATCTGGTTCCTCGACGAGCCGTTCTCGGCGCTCGATCCC
>DATIDB010000296.1:0-4538 GCA_035456545.1 Alphaproteobacteria bacterium
TCGCCGTATCGGGAGAATCCCTCTCCCGGCACGGGAGAGGGTGGCGAGGGCAAGGCCCGAGCCGGGTGAGGGAACGCAAAGGCACCCTCACCCGCCCATCGCCGCCGCGATGTGCCTCCCTCTCCCGTTCCGGGAAAGGGAAATCGGTTACTTCGCGAGCTCCGGCACTTTCGGCTCCTTCGGCTCCGGCTCCTGGAACTCGAAGCTCAGCGCTTCGTCCTTGAGGTCGACCTTGACGGTGCCGCCCTTGGCGAGCTTGCCGAAGAGCAGCTCCTCGGCCAGCGCCTTCTTGATGTGCTCCTGGATGGTGCGTCCCAAGGGCCGCGCGCCGAACATCGGGTCGTAGCCCTTCTTGGCGAGCCATTTGCGCGCGGCGTCGGTCAGCTCGATCGAGACCTGCCGGTCGGCGAGCTGCGCCTCAAGCTGCATGACGAACTTGTCGACCACGCGCCCGACGATCTCGGGCGTCAGGCCGTCGAAGGCGATGACCGCGTCGAGCCGGTTGCGGAACTCCGGCGTGAAGAGCCGGTTGATCGCCTCGGCATCCTCCCCTTCCCGCTTCTCGCGGCCGAAGCCGATGGCGTTCTTGGACATCTCCGCCGCGCCGGCGTTGGTGGTCATGATCAGGATGACGTTGCGGAAATCGACCGACTTGCCGTTGTGGTCGGTCAGCCGCCCGTGATCCATGATCTGCAGGAGGATGTTGAAGAGGTCGGGATGCGCCTTCTCGATCTCGTCCAGGAGCAGGACCGAATGCGGCTTCTGGTCGATGGCGTCGGTCAAGAGGCCGCCCTGGTCGAACCCGACATAGCCCGGCGGCGCGCCGATCAGGCGCGAGACCGAATGCCGCTCCATGTATTCCGACATGTCGAAGCGGGTCAGCTCGATGCCGAGGCAATGCGCGAGCTGGCGCGCGACCTCGGTCTTGCCGACGCCGGTCGGCCCTGAGAAGAGATAGCAGCCGATCGGCTTCTCCGGCTCGCGCAAGCCCGCACGGGCGAGCTTGATCGCGCTCGACAGGGCGATGATCGCCTTGTCCTGGCCGAAGACCATGGTCTTCAGGTCCCGCTCCAGGTTCTTCAGCGTCTCGCGGTCGTCGCGGCTGACGCTCTTGGGCGGGATGCGCGCCATCTTGGCGATCACCCCCTCGACATCCTCCACAGTGATGGTCTTGCGCCGCTTGCGCTCGGGCAGCAGCATCTGCGCCGCGCCCACCTCGTCGATGACGTCGATCGCCTTGTCGGGAAGCTTGCGGTCGTTGATGTAGCGGGCCGCCAGCTCGACCGCGGTGCGGATGGCCTCGCTCGTGTAGCGGACCTTGTGGTGCTCCTCGTAATAAGGCTTGAGGCCCTCGAGGATCTTCACCGAATCCTCGACCGTGGGCTCGTTGACGTCGATCTTCTGGAACCGGCGCACAAGCGCGCGGTCCTTCTCGAAATAGTTCCGGTATTCCTTGTAGGTGGTCGAGCCGATGCAGCGCAGCGTGCCGCTGGCCAGCGCGGGCTTGAGGAGGTTGGAGGCGTCCATCGCCCCGCCGCTGGTCGCGCCCGCGCCGATCACGGTGTGGATCTCGTCGATGAAGAGGATCGCCCCCTCCTCCGCCTCGAGTTCCGAGATCACCGCCTTCAGCCGCTCCTCGAAATCGCCGCGATAGCGCGTCCCGGCGAGGAGCGCGCCCATGTCGAGGCCGAAGATGGTGGCGTTGGAGAGCACGTCCGGCACCTCGCCGCGCACGATGCGCAAGGCGAGCCCCTCCGCGATCGCCGTCTTGCCGACGCCGGGCTCGCCGACATAGAGCGGATTGTTCTTGGCCCGCCGGCAGAGGATCTGGATGGTGCGCTCGACCTCCGCCTCGCGACCGATCAAGGGGTCGATGCGCCCCTTGAGGGCCTTCTTGTTGAGGTTGACGCAGTAGTTCTCCAGCGCATCGCCGCCGCGCTTGACCACCTTCTCGGAGCTTGCATCCTCGTCCGCCCCGCTGACGTTCCGCCGCTCCGCGCGCCCCGTGACCTTGGCGATGCCGTGGGAGATGTAGTTGACCGCGTCGAGCCGGCTCATCTCCTGCTCCTGCAGGAAATAGACGGCGTGCGATTCCCGCTCGGCGAACATCGCCACCAGCACGTTGGCGCCGGTCACCTGCTCGCGGCCGGAGGACTGGACATGGATCGCCGCGCGCTGCAGCACGCGCTGGAAGCTCGCCGTCGGCTTGGCGTCGTCGATATGCCCCGTGGTGAGGTTCGCCAGCTCGTTCTCGATGTATTCGGTCAGCTCGCGCCGCAGCCGCTCGATATCCACCCCGCAGGCGCGCAGGACCGAAAGCGCGTCCTGGTCCTCGGTCAGGGCGAGGAGCAGGTGTTCGAGCGTCGCGAACTCATGCCTGCGGCTGTTGGCGTAGGCCAGGGCGCGGTGGAGCGTTTGTTCGAGGTTTGGCGACAGCATCGGCAAGCATCAATCCTTCTCGAGGGTGCATTGCAGAGGATGTTCGTGCCGGCGTGCGAAATCTATCACCTGGGTGACCTTCGTCTCTGCCACCTCGAAGGTGTAAACCCCACAGACGCCGACCCCGCGCCGATGGACATGGAGCATGATCCGGGTGGCCTCCTCGCGAGTCTTCGCGAAAAACCGCTCCAGCACATGGACCACGAACTCCATCGGGGTGTAGTCGTCGTTCAGGAGCAGGACCTTGTACATCGACGGCTTCTTCGTCTTCGGCTTGGCCTTGACGACGACGCCGGTCGTGGGGTCGGTGCGGCCCCGCTTGTCGTTCTCGCTCATCGTCCCCGAACTGGCCTTCGCTACACCAATGGACACCCGAGCAATGATATTGGATCGCGCGCATCCCCGAAAAGAGAAAGGGCCGGGCACGACGTAAGAATAACCGACGGCGTAAACGAAAATGGAAAGGTCCCGAGCCGAGAACGGCCGGGACCTTGCCGGAGGGGGTTCCGAGGAGGGCGCGGGGGGGGGCCGCGCCCTTCGGAGGGTCGCCGAAAGCTTAGGCGGCGACGGGCTTGAAGATCTTCTCGACGGCGACGTTGAAGCGGCTCTGGATCGGCTCCAGCGCCTCGTTGGCGACCTTCACGCCAAGCTCGCTCATCTTCGAGCCCTCGTTGACGAGGCTGTCGAAGCTCGTGCGGGCGTAGTCGGACTGCAGATCGACCACCTCACGAAGGTCCTTGCAGCCGAGGACGGCCTTGGCGGCCTCCACGCTGGTCTCGAAGGACCGGCGGCTGAAGTCGATCCAGGACTTGCCGGCCTCCTCGAAGCCCTTGGCCACGATGGCGCCGGACTTCACGAAGGCATCGATGTTCTCCTTCGAGAGCTGGGAGAACTCCTCGTAGCTCTTGAACATGGTCTTGGAAGCCTTGTCGAACTGCTCGCGAGTGATCGTCGCGGCCTGCTCGAACCCGCGCTGGGCGGCTTCGCTGCCGAAACGGACCTGGTCCTCGACCGAGCTGCGGACCTGGGCGGCGGCCTCTTCGGCCGACTTCCTGCTCTTCACAACGGACATCGTCTAAACTCCATGACGAGGGGGACGGTCAGGGGGCCGCTATCGAAACCTGGCTGGCCCACCCGTTTTGCTGCACCGCAGCATTACAGGCTAAGATAGGCATTCCGACCGCCGAGTCAATTGGTTTTTTGTGCAGTGCAGCAAAATCTCATGTGGCTCGGCGCCGCACCCTCCCCCAAGGCCGGGGCTCAGTCCCCCGCGGATCGTCAGATCAGCCCGAAATCGCCCGACAGCCCGTCCTCGTCCACCACCATGCGGAAGGCCGGTTCGCGATCCTCCGGCGGCCCCATGCCTCCGCCCATGGCCCGCAGCCGCTCGGAGGCCGGGATCGCCCTCGGCGGGTTGACCGCGATATCGGTCTCGTCATGCCGGAACAGGAATTCCGGGAAGGTCAGGGCGTCGAAGGCGCGCGAGGGCCGGGCGAAGGCGGTGTAGTGGAACTGGCCGTTCTCGCAGGACATGCCGATCCAGTAGAAGTCCGGGGAAAAGAGTTCGAGGCCCACCGGGGTCGGGGCGAAAAAGCCGCTCCGGCGCAGGCGTTCGCGGAACTGCGAGAACTCGGCCGGAGTCAGCCGGACCTTCGATTCGTGCCAACCGAAATCGAGGAAGCCCTGCATCTGCAGGAGCGAAAATCCGGGCGTGACCGCCCGCGAGACCTGGATGGCTTCATCGCCATAGGCGCTGACGTCGTAGACGCGGACCTGCTCCTCGAAGCGCGCGTTGTAGATGAGGCGATAGCGGTCCGAAGCGCCGGGAACGCAGCGGTCGCGGAACCCGTCGCCGTCGATGAAGCTGAACCATTGCAGCTTGATCCCCAGCGGATTGCCGGGGACGCCGCCCTCGGACCGGCAGGCGAATAGGACGAGGCAGAGAAGAATTAAGGGCAGCCATCGTATTACCCCGTAATGACGCCGCCGCGCGCCGGGCGAACGGCAGCCATATATAAGGCTCCGCTGTTCCAAGGATGAGAGAGATTCACCGGGCGAAATCTTCATTAGAGTTCCTTTTCGAAGCTAGACAAGATTCT
>DATIDB010000297.1:0-9934 GCA_035456545.1 Alphaproteobacteria bacterium
CGCGCAGCGCCGCGAGCAGCTCGGCGATCGGGTATTTGCGGTTCAGCGGCACCAGCCTGTCGCGCAGCTCGTCGGTGACCGCATGCAGCGAGACGGCGAGGTTGACGCCGAGCTCGGCGCCCGCGCGCCGGATCATCGGCACCACGCCTGCTGTGGAGAGCGTGATCTTGCGCTTGGAGATCGAGATGCCCTCATGGTCCATCACGATCTTCAGCGCCTTGGCGACGTTGTCATAGTTGTAGAGCGGCTCGCCCATCCCCATGAGCACGATGTTGGAGAGGAGCCGCCCGTCCTTGGGCGAGGGCCATTCGCCGAGCCGATCGCGCGCCAGCATCACCTGGCCGACGATCTCGGCCGCGCCCAGGTTGCGCACCAGCCCCTGCGTGCCGGTATGGCAGAAGCGGCAGGTGAGGGTGCAGCCAACCTGGCTGGAGACGCAGAGCGTGCCGCGATCCTCCTCGGGAATGTGCACGCTCTCGACCTCCTGCCCGTCGGAAAATCGCAGGAGCCATTTGCGCGTCCCGTCGGTGGAGAGGCTGTCCGACGTGATCTTGGGACGGCCGATGACGAAACGGTCGACAAGCTTCGCCCGAAACGGCTTGGCGAGGCTGGTCATGGCGTTGAAGTCGGTGACGCCGCGGTGATAGATCCAGTGCCAGAGCTGGCTGGCGCGGAACGGCTCGGCGCCGATCTCGGCCAGCGCCGACCGCAGCTCGCCGCGGTCGAGGCCGATCAGGTCGGCGGGCCCGTCCGCGGCTTCCGGGCGCGGCGCGAACCGGCTGGCATGGCGTTCCGTGCTCATGGCCCGAATATAGGAGCGCGAGGGCTTCGGCGCTAACCCTTGATGCCGCAGGCCTTGCCGATCGCCTGGTACATCTTGCCGAAGCCGCTCAAGGAATAGATGTCGCGGGTCTTCGTGCCGCGGCTCGACACGCCTTCGACGACCATGGTCGAGCCCTTGACCATGGCCTGGACCAGGGCCCGGTCGGCCTTGTCGTCGAGCGTCCAGGCGGTCTCCTTGTCCGCGAAGAGCTTGAACTTCTGCTTGCGGTCGATGGTGACGAGGACGTCCGCGCCGGGCTTCAAGGGGTATCCGGCGATCAGCGAGACCACGTCGCGGCTGGACAGGGCGGGGCGGTGGGTCACCAGCGCGTAGACCGGCCCGCGGACCTTGTAGTCGCCCTCGGTCTTATCCGGAGCGGAGGACATGTAGCAGACCTTGCTGCCGTCCTCGAGGAATGTATAGGCCTTCCATTTGCCGGCCTCGCCGAGCGATTCGGTGCTTTGGGCGCGCGCGGGCCCGCAGGCGATCGTCGCGGCGAGAAGCGCAAGCAGGATTGAAACTGCGGGGACCCTCATGGCGGGGGGAGGATAGCAACTTGAGTCCCCGCGCGCCAACCCCGCGCAATGGTCAGGAGTCGGCCCGCACCCGCCGCGCGCGCTTCTTCACCCAGATCGGCGCGCCGTGCCGGTGCGGCGCGAGCGGCGGCAGCGGCCCGCCCGGTGTCACCGGGCGCTCGGCAAAGCGCCCGCTCGAGACCATCCGGTCGTACATCACGAGCGCGCCCGCGACCGAGAGGTTGACGCAGAAGCGCGTCGGGATGCGGACCACGAAATCGCAGAGCGCGACCAGCTCCGCCGACAGGCTGCCGCGCTCGGGGCCGAGGACATAGGCGGCCTGCTGCGGATGGCGGAAGCTCGGCAGTGCGCTCGCCTCATCGAGGAGCTCGACGCCCACCAGCGCGCAGCCCCGCGGCAGCATCAGCGCGGTGGGGCCGGAGAAAGTGTAGAAGGGCAGATGCTCCGGCGTGGCCGAGGTGTCGGAGCGGCGGGCCTCGCGATAGCTGAGGTCGGGCGCGACGGCAAAGGCGAAGGCGGCCCCGAAGGCATGCGCTGTGCGCAGGAGCGCGCCGAGATTCATCGGCTTGCTGACGCCCTCGACGCCGATGCCGAAATAGCCGCGCGGTGCGGGCGATGCGGGCATGGGAGCCGCAGCCTTGCACGGGCGCGGCGGGGGAGGCAAGCTTGAGCCCGTTGGACCCGCAACCTGCAATGCCTTCATCCCTGGCGCCGCCATGACCGAGCATCCTTCGCCTCCGCGCGGCGGCGGCTCCGCTCCGCTCCTCGTCGAGATCGTTCGCGGCGACATGGTGGAAAGCCGCCATGCCGTTCGCTACGCGGCGGTCGATGCCGCCGGCCGGCGCATCGCCTGGCGCGGGGCGGTCGAGAGCCCTGTCTATCCGCGCTCGGCCAACAAGATGCTTCAGGCGCTGCCCCTCATCGAAACGGGCGCGGCGGATCGGTGGGGCCTCGGCGAGGGCGAACTCGCCCTCGCCTGCGCCTCGCATCATGGCGAGCCGCGGCATGTCGAGACGGTGCGGCGCTGGCTGGAGCGAATGGGCCTCTCAGCCGCCGATCTCGAATGCGGCAGCCACATGCCCTATCACGAGCCGAGCGCCGCCGCCCTGATCCGCAAAGGCGCCGCGCCCGGCCCGGCCCACAACAACTGCTCGGGCAAGCATTCCGGCTTCCTCGCCACGGCGCTGCATGAGGGCGAGCCGCCGCGCGGCTATATCCGCGCCGACCATCCCGTGCAGCGCCGCGTCACCCGCGCGCTCGGCGAGATGTACGGAATCGATCTGGAGCGCGCGCCCCAAGGGATCGACGGTTGCGGCATTCCGGTGATCAGCGTTCCCGTGGAGAAGCTGGCGCTCGGCATGGCGCGCCTGGCCGATCCCTCGGGCCTGCCGGCCGGGCGGCGCGAGGCGGCCCTTCGCATCCGCAAGGCGGTGGCCGCGGAGCCTTTCATGGTGGCCGGATCGAGGGGCTTCTGCACGCTCGTCATTGAGGGGCTGGGGGGGCGAGCGCTGGTCAAGACCGGCGCTGAGGGCGTTTTCTGCATGGCTCTGACCGATCTGGGCATCGGCGTCGCGATAAAGGCGGAGGACGGCGCCTCGCGGGCCGCCGAGGCGGTCGTCGCGCATCTGCTCGAAGGCTTTGGACTGATCGACGAGGCGCTCGGCCGGGCGCTCGCCGCGGTGCTGCATCCGCCGGTCTTCAATCGCGCCGGCCGCGCCGTCGGCGCCGTTCGGGTCAACGCCGGATAGGCATGCTCCAGGCCCTGGATCGCGCCCGGCGGAGCCACTATATGATCCAGCGATGTAGGGAAGCATCGGGAGAGCGCCGCGGGGACGCCCCGCTGAGAGTCTTCCGGGGGTGGTGCGGGCGCCTAAGGCGCGCGACGCCGTTGCAGAAGATCGCTAACCGACGAGAGGTGCCATGCGTGCGGTGATCTGCCGCGGCTGGGGAGGACCCGAGACTCTGGAGATCGACGACCTGCCGATACCGGGGACGGCGCCGGGGCAGGTGGTCATCGACGTGCACGCCGCGGGCGTGAACTTCGCGGATATCCTGATGGTGGCGGGCCAGTACCAGGAGAAGCCGCCGTTGCCCTTCGTGCCGGGCCTCGAAGTGGCCGGAACGGTGCGCGCGATCGGCCCCGGCGTGAAGCGCCTGACCCCGCGCCAGCGGGTGATGGCGGTGCTGGACCATGGCGGCTTCGCCGAGCATGCGCTGGCGCGCGAGAGCGATGTCTTCCCGATCCCCGACGAGATGGATTTCAGCGTCGCGGCGGGATTTCCGATCGCCTACGGCACCGCCTACGGCGCCTTGCGCTGGCGCGCCGATATGCGCCCCGGCGAGCTTCTGCTCGTCACCGGCGCGGCCGGCGGCGTCGGGCTCTCGGCCGTCGAGGTCGGCAAGGCCCTCGGCGCGGTGGTGATCGCCGGCGCCTCCGGCGTCGACAAGCTGGCGCTCGCCGCAGCCCGCGGCGCCGATCACGTGATCGACTATCGCGTGGAGGATTTCCGCAAGAGCCTCAAGGAGGTGGCGCAGCGCCTGGGCAAGAGCGGCATCGACGTCGCCTTCGATCCGGTCGGCGGCGACACCTTCGATGCCTTGTTCCGCGCGCTCGCCTGGGGCGGCCGCGTGGTGGTGATCGGCTTTGCGGGCGGGCGCGTCCAGCAAATCCCGGCCAATCTGCTCCTGGTGAAGAATGCCTCGGCGCTCGGCTTCTGGTGGGGCTCCTATCGCCGCCAGGCGCCCGAGATGCTGCCGCCCGCCTTCGCCGAGCTGATCGGGTGGTGGAGCCAGGGTCTCCTCAAGCCCCATGTCTCGCACCGACTTCCCTTGAGCGAAGCGGCCCGGGCCTTGAAGACGCTGAAGGAACGGCGCGCCACCGGCAAGGTCGTGCTCACGCTCAAGGAATGACCGACGAGGTCCGCGCGCAGTACGAGGCCTATCCCTATCCCGCGCGCGATCCGGCGGAAGAGCGCAAGCGGCTCGTCATCGGCTCGCCGAGCCACATTCTCGAGATCGATCACTACCTCTTCGGCGGGCGGCGCGACTTCTCCCGCCCGTTCCGCGCGCTCTTCGCGGGCGGGGGCACAGGCGACGGCGCGATCATGCTGGCCCAGCAGCTCGCCGATCTCGGCGCCGAGGCCGAGATCGTGCATCTCGAGCCGAGCGGCGCCGCGCAACGCATCGCCGCCGCGCGCGCCGGCATTCGCGGCCTGCGGAACATCCGCTTCCAGGCCGGCTCGATCGAGGAGCTGGATCGGCTGGGGCTCGGCGCCTTCGACTACATCGACTGTTGCGGCGTGCTGCATCACCTCGAGGATCCGGCTGCAGGTCTCGCCGCGCTCTCCGGCGCCCTCGCGCCCGAAGGCGGCATCGGCCTCATGGTCTATGGCGCGCTGGGGCGTACCGGCGTCTACGAGGCGCAGCGCGCCTTGCGCATGCTGGGCGTGTCGGAAGAGGCGCCGGCCGATCGGATCGCGCTCGCGCGCCGGCTGTTGAAAGGGCTTCCGAGGACGAATTGGCTGATCCGCAATCCCTTCGTCGGCGATCACCTGAACGGGGGAGAGGCGGGGCTCTACGATCTCCTTGTGCATGCCCGCGACCGCGCCTATTCCGTTCAAGAGCTGGCCGGGCTTGCATCCGGCGCGGGGCTCGCCGTCGTTTCGATGATCGAGCCGGCGCGCTACGAGCCGGAGAGCTATCTCAACGATCCCGCCGTCATCGCCCGCGCGCGCAAGCTCGGCCCGATCGAGCGCGCCGCGCTCGCCGAGCTGATCGCCGGCGACCTCAAGGTCCACATCGCCTATCTCGCACGGTCCGATCGCGCGGCGCGGGCGAAGGCCGAGATCGCGCCCGATCTGATCGCCATCCTGCGCGAGGGCGACGGGGCGGCGCTCGCGAAGGGCTTGAGGCCGGGTCAGCCGCTGAAGGTAAGCTTCGGCGCGAGCGAGATCGTCTTTCCGTTGTCGGCCCGGGCCCTGCCGATTCTGGCGCGGATCGATGGCAGGCGGCCCATATCGGCGCTGCGCCAGGCGGTCGCCGAGGCAGGGCTAACCCTGTCGGAACCGGAGTTCGACCGGGAATTCGCGGCGCTGTATCTGGCGCTGAACTCGGTCAACCATCTTTTCCTGGCCGACCGGCCGCTTCTGTAGCCCGAGCAAGCGGCTTCCGCCCGGACCTTCGAGCGTATATGTGTTGAGGGGCGCCGCCGCTCCCGGCGGGCGCTCGCAGCGGATGCGTCGAATGGCGCCAGAGAAAGACCCGAACGCGGCTCTCGTATTCCTCAAGGCGTGGCTGAAGTCGCCCCTGCGCGTGGGTGCGATCGCCCCCTCGGGCGATCGGCTGGCGCGGGCGATGGCGCAGGTGGTGCCGCGCCGCTCCGCGCTTCCGGTGGTGGAGCTGGGCGGCGGCACCGGCTCGATCACCGCGGCGCTGCTCCGCCGTATCCCGGCCGAGCGGCTGATCGTGGTCGAGCGCGACCCGGAGCTGGCCCGCCATCTGCGGCGGAAATTCCCGGCCATCGCGCTGATTCAGGGCGATGCGCGCCACCTTCCGCGGCACCTCAAAGCGCTTGGGATCGACCGCGTGGCGGCGGTGGTCTCCGGCCTGCCCCTCGTCGCCATGCCTAAGCGCGTGACGCGCGAGATCCTCGAGGCGAGCTTTGCGGTGCTGGAGCCGGGCGGCCCCTTCATCCAGTTCACCTACAGCCTCTTCTCGCCGCTGCCGCGCCGGGAATTCGGCTTGAGCGGCCGTCCGGTCGCCCGGGTGCTGCAGAACGTGCCGCCGGCCAGCATCTGGATCTACCGCCGCCGCGGCCGCGGCGCGAGCGCCTCCGATAACGAGACCGGCGAAGCCCAGGCGAAGGTGGGCTAGTCTAGAGTGCGCGCGTCCTAAAGGGCTTCTTCCAGCCGATCGAGACCGCGTCGCAGCCGGTCGATGCTTCCGGCGTAGCAGAGCCGGAACCATCCCTGACCGCTTTTCCCGAACGCGGTGCCGGGCGCGAGCCCCACCCGCGCCTCACGCACCAGCCGCTTGGCGAAATCCAGGCTGTCGCCGACCCCCTCGATCCCGAAGAAGGCATAGAACGCCGCCTCAGGATGCATGAGGCGGACGCGCGGCATCGCCGCGAAGCGCTGCATCAGGAGATCGCGCGCGCGTCCGCACCGTTCGACCTGCTCGGCGATGAAGGGCTCGCCTTCCTCGAGCGCCGTGACGCAGGCATGTTGCAGGAAGGCCTGGCTGCCGCTGGTGTTGTACTCGACGAGCGTGTCCAGCACCCCGGCCAGCCGTGGCGGGCTGATGAGCCAGCCGAGCCGCCATCCGGTCATCGCCCAGCTCTTGGAGAAGGTGTTGACGATCGAGACCGGATCGTCGGGGCGCATGATCTCGAGAACGGAGGGCGCGGCGCGCCGCCCCTCGTAGACGAAACGGTGATAGACCTCGTCGGCGATGTAGAGGATGTTGCGGTCGCGGCAGAACGCCAGCACCGCCGCCTGCTCCTCGGCCGTCATCATCCAGCCCGTGGGATTGCCCGGCGAGACGATGAACATTGCCTTGGTGGTCGCATCGCAGGCGGCGAAAAGCCGGTCGAGATCGAGCCGCCAGCGGTCGCCCTGGGGCAGCAGGGGCACTTCGCGCACGACGCCGCCCTGGATATGGATCGCGGCGAAGACGTTCGGCCAGCAGGGCGTCACCACGGCGACCGAATCTCCCGGGTTCAGGAGCGCCTGCATCAGCATGATGATGCCGTTCATCCCCGAGCCGGTGACGGTGATGCGCTCGATCGCCGGCTCGACGCCATAGACGCGCGCGTGATAGCGGGCCAGCGCGGCCCGGAGCTCGGGAATACCGCTTTTTTGCGCATAGAAGGTGTGGCCGGCGCGCAGCGCCTTGGCCGCCGCCTCGCAGATGAAGGCCGGGGTCGGCAGATCGCCCTCGCCGACCCACAGGCCAATCACGTCCGGCGCCTCGAAGCCGAGCTTCCAGACCTGCGCGATTTCCGATTCGCGCACCTCGCTCATGGCGGCGCTGAACTGCAGATGATCGCTCGGCATCGAGGCTCCGGAATTCGGGGAAGAGGCGAGCCGATTGGTGCCATGCGCCGGGCTCGGGCGGCAAGGGCTCGCGCCGCCGGGAACGGCGACTCGAAAGCAATGATAGTGCTTTCTTGCGTTCGGAACTTTCAAAGGAATTTCTATGTACCGCACCGGGGACAAGCTATCGTAAGCGCAAAGCCGCGTGCCGGGGTGAGCCGAGCTACTGTCGGCCACCGGGCAGAAGGGGGGCGTTCCGCTCTTGGATCAGCCATCTGGCGCCGAATTGGCCCGCGCGGCAAACCTGTCTGGATCCTCGCGATAGTCGGGGCGTGTTTGATCGCATGGGCCTTGGCGCGGGCGTCGAGATGACCGGTCCGCCGTCGCCGGCCGCCGAGCTGTGGGAGCGGCAGAGCGAAGAGGTCCGCCTGCGCGCCGAACAGGTGCGTGTGCTGTTTCAGCAGCAGCCCATCGTGGTGGCGACCAACATCGCCATCGGCGCCCTGGTCTCGGTGGTGCTGGGCATCGAGGGCGGATGGCCGAGCGCTTTGGTCTGGCTGTTCGCGGTCGTCCTCGTCGCCGGCCTTAGGTTCGTCCTGTGGCGAGGCGGCTGGCGAGCGGATCCGTCGCCCGACGACATCGACGCCTGGGCCCGGATTTCGGTTGGCGGAGCCGGCGTCACCGCGGTCCTTTGGGGCCTTGGCCTGGCCGTCCTCTTGCCGGAGGAGCTTCTGCCGCAGATGGTCGTGATCCTCGCGGCGGCGGGGATGTGCGCCGGGGCGGCGGCGGCGCTCTCCTGCTATCGTCCGGCGTTCTACGCCTTCCTCTTTCCGGTCCTGATCCCCCTCGTGCTGCGGCTCGGCATGGAGGGAACCACCGCGCATCTGGCGATGGCGGCGATGGTCCTTGCCTATGCGGCGGCGTTGGCTCTGGTCGCGCGCAATCTGGGCGAGGCCTTCGCGCGCAGCCAGCGCCTGCAGATCGAGAAGGATGCGCTTCTAAAGACGCGCGACCGCCTTCTCTCCACGCTCGAGCAGCGCGTGGAGGACCGCACCGCGGCCCTCCAGAGCAGCAATGCGCAGCTTACCGTGGAGATCGCGGAGCGGCGTCGCGCCGAGGAGGCGGAGCGGCGGGCGCGCGACGAAGCGGAGCGGGCGAACGCGGCGAAGTCGAAATTCCTCGCGACCGCCAGCCACGATCTGCGCCAGCCCTTCCAGGCGATGCGGCTCTTCCACCACAT
This sequence comes from Alphaproteobacteria bacterium, assembly GCA_035456545.1. Taxonomy (GTDB): domain Bacteria; phylum Pseudomonadota; class Alphaproteobacteria; order JAREAF01; family JAREAF01; genus JAREAF01. The sequence continues at coordinate 8,632 of DATIDB010000297.1, forward strand.
CTTGCAGTCGCGCCTGGCCGACAACGCCACGCGCGAGATCGCCACCCGGCTCGGCGAGGCGATGCAGGCGGGCGAGGAGCTGTTGAACGCGTTGCTCGACATTTCGACGCTGGAAGCCGGAACCGTCGAGCCGCGCCTCTCCGATTTCGCGATCCAGCCCATGCTGACGCGCCTCGCGCAGGAATTCGAGGCGCAGGGCGCGGCCAAGGGGCTCGATTTCCGCATGGTGCCGTCCACCGCCGTGGTGCGGTCCGATCCGGTGCTGTTGGAGCGGATGCTGCGCAACCTTCTCAACAACGCGCTGCGCTACACATCGCGCGGCGGAATCCTGCTCGGCTGCCGGCGCTCCGGCGACCGGTTGAATCTCGCCGTCGTGGACACCGGGATCGGCATTCCGCGCGAGAAGCAGCAGGCGGTGTTCGAGGATTTCTTCCAGATCGGCAATCCCGAGCGCGACCGCTCGCAGGGCCTGGGGCTCGGGCTGCCGATCGTGGCGCGCATGGCCCGGCTCCTCGACCATCCGATCTCGGTCAAATCGGCGCCGGGCCACGGATCGGCTTTCTCGATTTCGGTCCCGTTCGTGCAGGCCGGAGCGGCGCCCTCCGCGCCGATCTCCATCCCGCGCGCCGAAGCGCCGCCCTCCTCCTCGACCATCCTCGTGATCGAGGACGACCGCGAGCAGCGGATCGGCATGCAGATGATGCTGGAGGGCTGGGGCTATCGCGTGATCGCGGCCGGGAGCCCGGAGAAGGCTCTGATCGCCATCCGCTCGGCGCCGCGGCCGCCGGCGCTGGTCATCAGCGATTTCCGCATGCCGAGCCGGATCACCGGCGTCGAGACCATCGCGATGATCGCGGAGATTCTCGGCCGGCGCATACCCGGCATCATCCTTACCGGCGACACCGGGCCGGACCGGCTGCGCGAGGCCAAGCAATCGGGCTGCGTGCTCCTGCACAAGCCCTTCGCGCCCGAGCGCCTGCGCGATGAGGTCCGCCGCGCCATCGGCGAGACGGCCCAGCGCGCGCACGAGCCCGCGGCGGGGTAGGTGTCGGCCTCGCCGCGCTCGCTTGCCGTCTTCGCCGCGCGGCGGCTATGCTGCCGCGCATCGATGGGGATGGGGTCCCCCGAAACCGCCGCCGTGGCTGATGACTCCTACCGGGCGCGTTTCGCGCGGTAGGAACGATGGGCCGCCGCCGGATGCGCCCTCGGAAATCCGAAAGGGGCGCGCATATGATCCAATATCTGATCGTATTCATAGGGGCCGGCATCGGCGGCGCGATGCGGCACGGCGTCAACCTCGCCG